>NZ_RZSB01000004.1:0-71424 GCF_004023285.1 Mesorhizobium sp. M2A.F.Ca.ET.067.02.1.1 | reverse complement strand
TGATAAACGTTGTCGGCGCCCATGCCGAGGGCGAGCCCAACGACGTCATCACCGGCGGCGTCATCGACGTCCCTGGCAAGACGATGTTCGAAAAGGCGCGCTGGCTGGAGACAAAGGGCGACGATCTTCGCGCGTTCCTTCTCCATGAGCCGCGCGGCAAAGTCACACTGTGCACCAATCTGGTCCTGCCCTCGTCTCACCCCGACGCCCAGATGGGGTACGTGATCATCGAGCCGGCGTCCTATCCGCCGATGTCGGGGACAAACACCATCTGCACGGTCACCGTGCTGCTTGAGACGGGCGTCATCGCCATGCAGGAGCCCGTCACCAAATTGACACTCGAGGCGCCGGCGGGGCTGATCGAGGTCGAGGCGCAATGCCGCAACGGAAAATGCGAAAGCGTGAAGTTCCGGAACCAGCCATCCTTCGTCCTGCATCGCGACCGGATGATCGAGGTGGCTGGCATTGGATCTGTTCGCGTCGACGTCTCCTATGGCGGGATGATCTACGTGATCGTCGATGCAGGCGACTGCGGCTTCGCGATCGAGCCATCGGAAGCGCGCGACCTGTCGGACGTCGGGGAAAAGATCAAGCGCGCGGCGGCTGAGCAGCTGCCTTCGATCCATCCCGAGAACCCTGCAATTCACACCATAAACCAGACACTTTTCGCCGGTCCGCTCACGGTCAGCGACGGGGTAAAGTCATCGCGCAACGGCGTGATCGTCTCGCCTGGCCGCCTCGACCGCTCGCCCTGCGGCACCGGGACTTGCGCGCGGCTGGCGCTCCTCCATGCCCGCGGCGAGATCGCGCCCGGCGAAAAATTCATCCACGAATCAATCATCGGGACAAAGTTCGAGGGCGAGATATTCCAGACTTCCAAGGTGGGCAACGTCGATGCCGTCTCCGTCGCGATCAGCGGGCGGGCCTGGATCACCGGCTTCCACCAGTTCGTGCTCGATCCGAGTGATCCGTTCCCCACCGGATACACGCTTTCCGACACCTGGCCTAACGCCTGATCGACACCCTTCAATGCGATCCGCAGGAGTTTAACATGAATGTCCACACAGACTTCCACGCCGAAGCCAAGACACTGAAATTCGAGACCAGGGCCTTCATTGATGGCGCCTATGTCGCGGCCAAATCGGGCGAGACCTTCGAGACGGTGAATCCGGCAACAGGCAAGTTGCTGGCCAACCTGGCTGCCGGCGGGGCGGAGGACGTCGATCTCGCGGTCAAGGCGGCGCGCCGCAGCTTCGAAGCCGGCACCTGGTCGGGCCTGCCGCCGCGAGAACGCAAGAAAGTCCTGCTGCGCTTTGCGGATCTGATCGAGAAACACAGCGCCGAGCTGGCGCTCATCGAAACGCTCGACTGCGGGAAGCCTATCAACGATTCCATCAATGTCGACTTGCCCGACTCCATCGAGACATTGCGCTGGCATGCGGAGGCGACCGACAAGATCTACGACCAGGTGTCTCCGGCGCCACGCGACGTCGTGTCGATGATCGTGCGCGAGCCGATCGGCGTCGTCGGCGGCGTGATCCCCTGGAACTTCCCGCTATTCGTCGCCATGTGGAAGCTGGCGCCCGCCCTGGCCGGGGGCAACTCCCTGGTCCTGAAGCCGGCCGAGCAGACATCCCTGTCATTGATCAGGCTGGCGGCGCTGGCATCCGAGGCAGGCATACCTGATGGCGTGTTCAACGTCGTTCCTGGCCTGGGACCGACTGCCGGTCAGGCCATAGGCCTGCACAGAGACATCGATTGCGTCAGCTTCACGGGATCGGGAGAGGTGGGTCGGCTATTCCTCAAATATTCGGCAGACTCAAACATGAAGCGCATCATCCTCGAATGCGGCGGCAAGAGCCCTGCCATCGTGATGGGCGACGTCAGGAATTTCGCTCCGATAGTCGAGAACGTCGCGACCGGGATTCTTTTCTGCCAGGGCGAGAACTGCTCGGCTGGCTCGCGCCTCATCGTTCATGAGAGCATCAAGGACCGACTGCTTGATGAATTGAAGCCAGTCTTCCAATCCTGGACTGTTGGCGACCCGCTCGAGCGCACGACGCGCATTGGAGCCATGATCGAGCAGGAGCATCTTGCCAAGGTGCTCTCCTACATCGAAACCGGACGCAAGGAAGGCGCCAGGATCGCCCTGGGCGGAAGCCAGATACTGGCGGGTACGGGCGGCAGCTTCGTCGAGCCGACTATCTTCGATGGTGTTTCGAACAACATGAAGATCGCCCGTGAGGAAATCTTCGGACCGGTGCTATCGGTGATCACTTTCAATGATGAGGCTGAGGCGGTGCGCCTGGCAAACGACACCAACTACGGCCTCGCCGCGTCCCTCTACACCGACGATCTCAACACCGCCCACCGTGTCGCCAAGCAAATCCGCGCAGGAACTGTTTCGGTGAACTGCTATTCGGAAGGCGACTTTGCCGTGCCGTTTGGCGGCTACAAGGAGTCCGGCTTCGGCGGCAAGGACAAGGGCCTGGCCGCGCACGATCAGTACACGGAGACGAAAGCCGTGTGGATCCAACTGCGCTGACGACATCGCCTGGCCAGCGTCTGCGCTGGCCAGCACATTCCCGATCGGGAACTGAACGCGCCTGCGGCTTCGCAGGTGGATCCCCATTGCTTTGAGGTAGGCTGATGACGTCCAAAGAAACGCTAAGGGCAGAGCGGCTTGCCGCGCTGCGGCTGACGGCCGCCGGGCGCCCAAGGCGAACCGCCAACCCATTTTTTGGCGTCGGCCCCATCACCGATCTCACCGCCGACGAGGTTGATGCGCGGCTCCTGCGTTTCGAGTTCGATGCCTGGCTGGAACGCAACTACAGGAAGCTCGACGACAGAGGCAACGATATCGGCCCCTTCACCACCGCGGAGATCGGCCGCAGCATGCATCGCGGCTATCCGGCCGACAAGATCCTGCTCGACATGATGCGCGAGATACATCGCTACTTCGGGTTCCCCAAGTCGAACCAGATGGCGGTCGGACTTGGAGGAGGACATAGCGGCTTCACCGCTTGCGTCATGCACCTAATGAACGCGAGCAACGACAAGCAAGGGGTCTACGTCGATACGCCAGCGCCGGAATCGGAAGCGGCAGGCTCCGGCGGCTTCTTCCGCCAGTCTTGGGGTGCCCAGCTTGTCGAACTGCATCGCTATTCAAAGCGAGGCGACGAACGGCGGGTACACTTCTCGCCAACAGAAGGGACCATTCCATCCGCCGGCTATCTGCGCGGCTTGGGGATCGAACTCGTCATCGGCGTCGGTCATGAAACGACTGGCGCCACCACCTACACATCGCAGGATATCTCCAACCTCCTGGAATGGCTCCGCAGCGACCCAGAAAACCATCACGCCGTCCTGGACGCCACATCGCTGCTTGGAGCAATGCCTTGGGGCGACCACGTCGTGCGGGAACTTCTGGCAAGGACCTGCATGTTCATGCCGTTCCAGAAGGCGATCGGCGGCGTCTCCGGTTACTTTGTCGCGACGTTCACGCCGCAAGCGCTGCGGCTGATCGAGCGCAACCAGCGGGATCCTTCCTGGGCAATTCCTCGCCAGCTCAAAATCGCTTTGCCAGCGGACCCCAAACGGCCTTTGAGCGGCGATCGCTCGGTCGCGGTCGGACCGCTTTACGATCCGCAAGGCGACAAGATGCTGGGCGGCGTTATCAATACCTACTCCGCGCTCGCATTCGCAGAGACGACTTTCGGCCTACTGCGCTCCGAGAGGCGGCTCGGCTCGGTGGAGAATCTCAATCGACGCTCAACAGCCAATCGGGACGCCATCAACGACTGGGTGTCGCGCAGTCCGGTGCTTCGGCTCAGCGTCACCGAGCCTGAACGCCGCGGCGCCGCTGTGACGCTGTTAAAGGTGGTGGACCCAGCCTTGGAGAGTTCGGGTCTGCACGCACGCATCATTGCGCGCTCCAAGCAACTGCTTGGCTACGAAGGGATCACCCATCCTGACGGAAATCACGAGCCCGGGCTGGACGTGGCCCGTTACGTCAACGCGTTCCCGGGCACGCCGGGCGACTATCGCGCCTGGATCGGTGGGGTTCGCGCCCCAGACGATGTCGTCGCGCTGCTGGACAATCTGCAATATGCCTATCTTGGGGCCAAGGTCGCGGTGATCGAGGAGGAACTCGACAAACTCGGAGAACGCCTTTCTCAGTCGCCGAGCACAATCGAGAGCGGCCACATCGGCGATGCCAGCCGAACCTATACCGTGCTCATAGCTGATCCGATCGGATTGCGATTTGGGCCGGAGGGCGCGCCTGACCATAGCGAGGTACGCGCGCACATCGAGGCAAGGGGAGGCGTCTTCCACCTTGGGGCTGTCTGCAGTGAAGCGCTTGAGCCGGGCCGCGTCCATTTCTCCTATCAGCCGGACCTGAGCAGCGCCGCCGAGATCCTGCGGCAGACCGACAAAGGTCAGTACGATGCCGTCATTGCGGCAGCTACGGCAATCCCGGAAGGGTCGGTCTTTTCAGAGGGCGGCGTGCGCATCGGCGCGGGCACCGGCAACATGCAGTCCAGGTCCTGGGGAGGACCCAACGGCGGCGGCCCTGCGCCTTTGATGAACACGCCAAGCTTCAACAGCCGGGCCACGGCGCAGATGGCGCTCAAGGCGATGCTGAAGGTGGTTCCCGATCTCCCCGTCGATGAATTGCATCAAAGGGTGGTCGACGGGCATTTCGACACCGCGAGGAACCTCCGCGATTTTCCCACCGAAAAGATTGAAGGCAAGAAGATCGCCATCATTGGATATGGCAATATCGGCAGGGAGTTGGCCAAGCTTTGCATGGCGTTGCGCATGCGTGTCTGTGTGCATGCCCGCGCAATTCACCGCGAGTGGATAGAGGCCGAGGGCCTCAAATATGCACCGACGCTTCAGGACGCTGCGCGTGGCGCCGACTTCATCAGCCCCCACACCGGCCTCGGCGCATTCGACCAAGCTCGAGGACGCTTCGCAAATGTCGGACTGATCGACGGCGAGATACTCTCACTTCTCAACGATGGTGCCGTGATCATAAATTATGACCGCGGCGAGATCATCGATGCTTCGGCGCTGGCAGCCGCCCTTGATTGCGGAAAGGTCCGCCATGTCGCGGTCGACGCCGACATCTTCTTCGACGGCCAGACATCCTGCTTCGTCGGCCCGCTCGTCCCGTATCGTCAGCTGGCTCTTAAGTTTCCAGGCAGACTCGAGCTTCTGCCGCACGCGGCCGCCGACACCGATCATCCCTCTCGAGTGGCCGGCGCCAAACAGGCCGTCGACCAGATTCTCGACGCGATTCTCAACCGTCGGATCGTCAACCGCAAGGGCGAACTGCCTCCGGGCTACATCGACGGTGGATCCCGCACGGTTCCTGGCATCGGAAAGCCTTCGCGCGATCAACTTGCCGCCGTCATTGCCGACCGGCCAGCGCTGGAGGAAGGCAGGGCACTGAGCGAGAGACTTGCCGCGATATTCGGTGCCTTGTCATGTGCCGGAACAGAGGCGCAGCAATCCCTTCTTACGCAATATGGCAGTCAGCTGGTGGAAACCGGCGCGCGCCTCAATAGCCTTCTTGAGGAGAGGGGGCTCTGATGCAGGCGCGCCTCTCGCTTGGCGCTGCCCGTCGAGGGGACGATGAGGCGCTGCCGGACTTCGAATTCTTCCGCAGGCTGGCCGATGCGGCTGCCGCCGAGACGCTGCCGAGATTTCGCACGAGAGGGTCGCATAATGCCAAGAACAAGACCGACATCGCATATGAGCTTGTGAGCGAGGCGGCTCACGCGGCCGAAAAAGCCATTCGCGGGATCATAGCCGCCAACTATCCAATGGACGCAATGCTGGGCGACCAATTCGGGCCCTCAGGATCAGGGCCGGTACAGTGGGTCATCGATCCGATCAATGGTGCAAAAGCTTTCCTGTGTGGCCTTCCGGTCTGGGGGACCTTGATAGGCCTCACGATAAATGGCCGCGCAACGATGGGCATGATGAGCCAGCCCGATACCGGGGAATGCTTCTGGTCCGATGGCACAAGATCGGTGTGTTGCTCTGCCCGCGGCGAGACGGTTTTGAAAACAAGTGGCGTCCAGCTTCTTTCGGAGTCGATTTGCCACACGAATTCTCCTGAACCCTTCGCACGCCGTCCGGGCAGGGGCTTTGCTCGGCTCGCCTCGTCGGTCAAATTCACGCGGTACGGGGGCGACTGTTACGCATTCGCCATGCTCGCGGCCGGCCAGATCGACCTTTGCGTGGAACTTTCCTTGCAAGCCTGCAACATCGCAGCGCTGATCCCGGTCATCGAGGCCGCTGGCGGTGTGGTCACCCGCTTCGACGGGGGCCGCGCGGAGCGAGGTGGAAACATCCTGGCATCGGCAAACGCCATCCTGCATGAGGCAGCGCTGCGGGTGCTCAATGACATCTGAACGACGGCCACCAGATTTGGGAATGTGTGGCAACGACGAGGTGCCAAAAAAAAGCAACGGCGGCCGAACCGAGGGGGGATCCCGCCTATGGGGCTGGTTCTGGGTGGTTGTCGCGACAGCGGCCATGTATCTGCTTGTCTGGGTGACTCGGTAACCGCAACGATTATCGTTCGATTGGCCGCTCGCTCACAGGACCATCAGCTGCTTCCACATCGCGGGCGCAACGGCGATGCCGCGCTCGGCTGCCAACTTGCGGGCGGCAAGTCGGCGTTCGCCAGGAAGGCGCGTCTGTCCGGCGTCGGCCATCGCTGCGACCAGATCCTCGATCCGTTGCGTGAACATCCTCAGTGAGCCGTTTCCCCTGGTCGGATCGATCAGGATAATGGTTTCGCCCGTATGAGCCGATTCCGCGCCGGGATGAGCCGACCAGTCGACCTGATGGGAAAAGTTGCTGCCGCTCAGTGCTCCGGCAAGGATGTCGATCATCATGGCGATGGACGAGCCCTTGTGCCCGCCGAAGGGCAGCAGCGCTCCGCCCTCCAGTATCGCCTTCGGGCTGCGGGTCGGCAGCCCTTTGGCGTCGAGGCCGATGCCCTCGGGAAGCAGCTTGTTTTCCCGCGCCGCGACCGCTACCTCGCCGTGAGCCATCGCTGCTGTCGCCTGGTCGAACAGCAGCACCTGCCCATCTATCCGCGGCGCAGCAAAGGCCATCGGATTCGTGCCATAGAGCCGCTTGTGGCCACCATGAGGGACGACATAAGTGACGCTGTTGACGACGCCGAGCGCGACCAGTCCCACCTCCGCGAATGGCTCGACATCAAGCCACAGCGGCCCGTTATGGTGGGCATTGCCGATGGCCAGCACGCACGCGCCGGCCGACCGGGCTTTGTCGATGGCTCGCGGCATGGCCGCTTCCAGCGCCGGTCTGGCATACCCGTTGCCGGCGTCGACGTGCAGGTAGGCGGTTCCTGCGTCACGAATGTGCGGGACGGCGCGACCGTCGACAAAGCCGCTCCTGAGATTCTTCACATAACCCGGCATCCTGAACAGGCCGTGGCTTTGCGAGCCATCGCGTTCGGCGCTCGCACAGTTCGTGGCCAGCACGCGAGCGACGTCATCCGAAGTCCCGTTGCGCAGCAGAATGGGTTCGAGCGTAGCGACAAGATCGGGGAAGCTGCGGTAGATTGGGGGTTCGTCCGAGGGCGGGTCTGTCATGATGATCGCGGATTGGCAGCAACCCGTCCCGCTGCCTGTGATTTCGGGGCCGCCAACGAGCACGTCAGGTGCCCATTGGCGGCCGAGTGCCTGGCACAGCCTGGGAGCGAGTCCATGCTAGGGCACCCAACACGATGGCGCGAGCTATTCATTGACGTAACGGCGTGCACAACCACGGCCAAGTGAAATCAAGACCTCGTGCTCAATCGTCCCGCAGGCCATCGCGAGATCGTGGTCGAGAACATTGGGGCCGAGAATTTCAACTGGGCTCCCCGGTACCAGCGCCCAGTCTGGAACGGCCGAGACATCCACTGTCAGAAGATCCATCGAGACGCGGCCGACAACCTGGGCTGCGAAACCTTGAACAAAGACCGTGGCGCGGCTTGAACCGGCTCGGGAGTAGCCGTTGGCATAGCCGATCGCGACGGTCGCGATCTTAGCCTGCTCGACCAGCCGATATGTCGAGCTGTAGCCGACAGGCGAACCGCGCTTCATCGTCTTGACCTGGATGATCGGGGCTATCACGCTGGCCGGTTGCAGCATTGGGTTTTTCCGGCCGGTCAGCGGATTGATCCCGAACGTCGCCTTGCCGGGGCGCACCATGCCGAAAAGATAGTTCTCTCCCAGATAGACGCCAGCCGAATTGGCCAGCGACAGCTTCGCTGCAGGCAGCCCGCTGACTGCTTTCAGGAAAGCCTTCCGCTGGAATTCGCACCGGTCGAAATCGAGATCGTCGGCAGCCGAGAGGTGGGACATATAGAGGAGGGGCGGAATTCGCGAGAGCAGCGACAAGTTCTCGCGAAGCCACGCGGCATCGTCCGCAAGCAGACCAAGCCGGTTCATGCCGGTGTCGAAATGGATGATCGAGTCGAGGGGGCGCCCGATCCTATTCGCTGCCCTGTGCCATTCCTCGATCTGGTTGCGGCTGTTGAGGACGGGAATAAGGTTCGATCCGACAAATGCCTCGGTTTCTTCGGGCAGAAAGCCTCCCAGCACACAGATCGTTGCCCCCTGCAGCACGGTTCGAAGCGCCACGCCGTCATTGGCAGTTGCCACAAAAAAGGTTTTGGCGCCAACTTGCCGCAGCGCAATCGCGCACGCAATCATGCCATGCCCATAGGCGTCGCCCTTCACGACAGCCGCGCAATCGACCCCTCCAGCGATGGCGCACAAGCGCCTGTAGTTCTCTCGCACAGCTTCAAGATCGACGACCATCTCGGCCTGGTTGACCAGGCCTTGAAGTGCTTGCCCGGAGGGTGAGGAATGACTTCCATTCATGATGGACGAGCCCGTTTTAGCGTACGACTTTTGTAAACGTTTACATACTCCAAGCTCAATGGGAATTATGACTTTTTTTTGAGCTGCTGAATCCGCTCAGCCGCTCTTGGCGATGCTACGGGCACGGCCGTTGCTATCGCCTTGAACGACACCCGTTTGGGTTCGGGCGCAGCGTTCGCCAATTCATTGTGGATGTCGCAGTCAGACGGCTTAGATCTCGACGAAGCCCAACACGCTCAAGCCTTCGCGCACCTCAGGCGCGCTCATGAAGAGTTCCCAGATCAGCCCGCTACGGTGGTTCTCGATCATCGCTATGATCGGCCCCTGATTTATAGCCAGATAGGTTCGAGCAAACCAACTTAGGTTCTCACTGAAGCTGTCGACAAATCCAAAAATTCCCCAGATGCGATGAAGCGGCTTTGTGAGGAAGCATCTCAACGCCCGCATGGATTCCACCGGCGCGTAGGGAAGACTGGACAAGGCTGCGCTTGGAGTAATAACGCCCCTGTCATTGTCCGGCGCGTGCGCAACGTAGCCGTATGGGCCGTGGCCCGAGGTTAGTCCCCAGCAATCGGGGCCATAGCCGGAATGCCCGTGCGGGTTGCGAGCGCAATGTGCGTAATTGATGCGAGTATGGGCCACATTCTGTTGCCAGTAATGCGCATATCGGTCCCTCAGGCGCCGGGGGTCGAGCCCGCAGAATGAATACTGGGCCAAAAACAGGGGCCCTCCATAGTCCGGCCCAAGTGGGAGCGTTGTGCCGTAGAAACTCTTCCCGTTGCACATCTGGCCGTCGCGGGCGAACCCCTTGTGATAGGCGCTGGCCCTGATCGGATGGGTGTCAGAGCCAGCTGCCAGCACATAAGGCAGCAGTCCTTCGTTCCATCCCGAGACGGGGCAATTCATCGCCCACCCGCAGCCAGGACTCCAGTGCCAGTAGAGCATTTCCTCGTCGCGGCAGTACCACTTCCATTCGATTGCTCGCCACAACCGACCGATCTGCTCTCGCAAGCGCACTTCCGCGACAGACTTTCGGCTGAAGTACTGGCGCGCACAAAACAGGCCTTGGAACAACAGGGCCGTCTCCACGCAATCACCACCGTCGTCGTTGCGAGCGAAGCGGATGGTCTTCCCGCTCCGGCCATTGACGAAGTGTGGAAACATGCCGTGATATCGGCTGACCTTTTCCAGAAAAAGGGTTATGCGGCTCAGATGCTCGATCGCGTCATCGCGAGCGATCCAGCCGCGTTCGACGGCCACGATCATGGCAATCACCCCGAAACCGGTGCCGCCTATGGCAGCGAGGTCATTCTCGGACCGGGGCGCAAGCCGCTGTCGGTCGCGCGCCATGCCGCTTGCGGGGTGCGCGCCGTCCCAGAAATATCCGAACGTCTGGCGCTGGACAATTTCCAACAGCGCTTCGTCTGCCAGGTCACTGAGGTCTTTCATCCGTTGGGGCGTCGGGAAGGGGCTGCATCAGGGAAGTGGGCGTGGATGATAGTCGTTTGCGGGCCGTCTGGCCAAAACTGGGGATCTCTGTCCCCGGTGCCAGTCGAGGAAAGGCCCTACCTGGAAAACGCGCCAGCGCGTGCTTCGAAGATCGGGATCGCCATCCGCTACCGCGTCTTGTCGAGCAGTGCTGATAGGTAGTGTTCAGCCGCTGAAGACTGCGCCTGCGCAATCAAGCCACGTTCAGCGCTTTGTTCGGCAAGCATCGACATGGCGGGCGGGACGAGTTCTGCAAAGATGAGAAGAGCCAGAAAAGCGCAGGAAAATTTCACAATCAGCAACAAGACAACGGGCGTTTGATCCTGAGAGTTCATGGCGCGCCTTCGCAATCTCTAACAAGCAGCCAACTCGCCGGCTTACATGTAGCCGGCGAAGCCCCGAAGGCTGGAATAGTAAACGCTTACATGAACCTGTCAACGGCTCCTGAATGATGCACCGTTGCACCGCCAAGCTACGAAATCGCGAGATGCGTCCAACAAGTTTGTGGTATCTGTTGCGTGCGGCATTGACCACCGCCGCGGTTAACGGGCCGCTGGGATCCGATGTGATTGCTCCGCACTTTCAGTTTCGACTGGCGATATGAACCGCAGCGGTTCCAGCTAGTGCAAACATGGCTGCCAGCAGCAGGTAGATATTGGCCAGGGAGGTTGCCTCGGCCAGCGTCCCAAAGCTAGGCGCCGCAGCAAGCGCGATTACATACCCGGTCGCGAACACGACGACGATGCCGGATGCGCCGCCGCGTCGTCCTGCCATGCTCAGCAACGTGGGGAAGATATTGGCCACGCCGATGCCAAGTAGGACAAAGCCCGATAGCGCTATTGGTGCGACCTTGGCGAAGGCCACGATAGCAAGGCCGATGATTGCAAGGCACGCCGAGATCGCAAGAAGTTGCCTTTCCCCAACCGAGGTCCTCACGCGATCGCCAGCCAGCCGGCAGAGCGCCATTGAACTTGCAAATGCGCCATATCCCACCCCCGAGTAACCGAGATCCAGCGCAAGATTGCCAGTAAGGTAGAGAGGGCTCCAGTCACGGACCGCTGCGTCTGTCGACATACACACCCCAGCAAGCATGCCGGCGACGATGAGCAACCACTTGGCGCTGAGTGGCCGGGCTGCCACCGTCCCGTGAGGTGAACCTGCGGCAAGGAGCTTGCCTTGGTTCGCCTCAAAAAGCGCCGAAAGCAACACAACGGCAATGAATGCGCCAAGAGAGCCTCCTGCATTCTTGACAAGCAGGCCTCCCAGAACCGCTCCGGTAAGGCCGCCGAGGCTCCACATGGCGTGGAAAGAGGACATAAGGGCTCTCTCGGAGGAGCGCTCAGCCTCAACGGCCTGCGCGTTCATGGCGACGTCCATGGTATTGCCCGCTAGTCCAAGAACCAGCAGGACGAGGGCGAATACGAAAGGGACATGCGTGAACGTGGCCAGGACGACCGTCGTCAGAAGTATCGGGCCTGCGACGCGAACCACCTGTCTGCTGCCAAAACGCGCAATCAGAGATCGACTTGCCAGCATGGCCAAAAGCGAGCCGACGACAATCATGAACAGTGACCAGCCGAATTGGCTTTCAGATATGGAAAGGCGGGCCTTGACCGTCGGTATGAGCGAAGACCATGTGCCGAAGGCACTGCCGTGTACGAAGAATGTCGAAAAGATCGCCGTGCGGCTCCTGCTGGCATTTGGAGACGCGACGGCAGCCTGCCCCGCGGAGCGTATCGGACTTTCCAACAAGGTCTGGTCTCCGGTGACGTGTCGCGCAATCAGCGACACCATCGATCGTTCGAAAGGCTCGATCGACCTCTGTCGTAACGGCTCTTCCTAATCGCACCTACAGCGGATAAATCTGACTTGTAAAGGTTTTCATTATGGCGAAGCGCGCGACTCGAAGGCGCTTGGCGATCCTTCTCGACGAACAGCTCAGCCGTCGTCGCCGCGGGCAGGGCAGCTGGCCGTGCTGATACAAGTGCGTTTTGGGCAAATGATCAGCGCGCCGGTCTTTGCATGCTGGCTGCGGTAGATCTGGGTCGTTCGCTCGGTAGTGCGCTTTGCCTCCGCGCACAGCAGATCGAAAGCTTTGGTCAATGGAGAGCGGACGGCAGATGGCTGGGACAGATGGACTACGTCAACTTAGCTCCCTCTCTAACAAACCGTTCGAAAACATATTGCTTTGCACCACGAACGCTTTCTTCGAGTGAAGAGCCGAGGGCAAGAAAGGCCGCGACAGCGGTGGAGAGCATGCAACCGGTACCCCTCATCCTGTGCTTCAGGCGCGCTGCTTCGAAGCGGATGGCCGGACCGTCTGGTGGAAGAAGCAGGTCAACTGCTTGCGATCCCTGCGCATGTCCGCCCTTGACCAGCACCATGGTTCCAACATTGCTGGCTAGTCGCTTGCCCTGCTGGCAAGCGGCTTCTTCGTCCAACGCCAGCACAGAGCGAGTCAGCGCAGCCAATTCGGCGAGATTAGGCGTGACCAAGCGGCAGGCCGGCATCAGATCGCGACGAAGCGCGTCGATTGCGTCCGCCTCCAACAACAGCCGTCCCGAAGTCGAGGCCAGCACCGGGTCGATGACGATCGGGACTGGGCGGTTGTCCGCCAGTACAGAGCAGACTGCCTCGATTGCCGCCTCCGTCCCCAGCATGCCGATCTTGACGGCCGCGACCCGGCTGACGGCAAAGGCAGTGCGCATCTGGGCGGCGATAAGGCCCGGCGGCATATGCTCGATGTGCTCGACGGCAGAATGCGTCTGTGCGGTAACGGCCGTGACGGCAAGACAGCTGCGGAGGCCAAAGGCGGACACGGTGTCGACATCGCGGGCTATCCCGGCCCCCCCGCTGGAATCCGAGCCCGCGACTATCAGCACGTGTTGGGTCATCGCCATGGCGCCGTCGCCGCCAGCCATTCCAATGTACGTGCCTCGGGATGAACGTTGCGGGTTATGTCGGTCACGACGGCGGCGCTTGCAGCTCCTTGCGCGAAGACACCGGCAATCCGCTCGACGGTGAGTCCGCCTATGGCCACGAGCGGAAGCCTGCCGATGCGCTGCTTCCACGGCGTGATGCGGTCCAGCCCTTGGGGGGCCCATTTCATTGCTTTGAGAATGGTCGGATAGATCGGCCCAAGCGCGACATAGTCGGGCTTGGCTTGCAACGCGGTCTCGAGTTCGGCCTCGTCGTGGGTGCTTAGGCCGAGCTTCAAGCCCGCCCTGCGGATCGCTTCCACATCGGCCCCGGCCAAGTCTTCCTGGCCGAGATGGACGAAATCGCAATCCTCTTCGATCGCGATACGCCAGTAGTCATTGACGATGAGCTGGCAGCCATGGCCTTCACATATCCCCTTCGACACCCGGATCTCTCGGCGCAGCGAAGCTTCGTCGAGGTCTTTGATACGTAGTTGCACCAGCTTCACGCCAAGCGGCACAAGACGTTCGACCCAGGCGGCGGAATCGACGATCAGGTAGAACGGATCGAGTTTCATGAGAATGCCGCCATCCCGATTACCGGAGTGGAGGGGACGGCCACGTCACGCGGATCGAGCGGGCCGGCACAATAGGCCTGGCGACCAGCCTCGACCGCCTTGCCGAAGGCTGCCGCCATGGCGATTGGATCGCCTGCCTTGGCGACTGCTGTGTTGAGGAGCACCGCGTCGTAGCCGAGTTCCATCGCGGCCAGCGCATGCGACGGTCTGCCGATGCCGGCATCGATGATAAGCGAGACGCCGGGGAAATGACCGCGCAGGCTTCGCAACGCCTCGGGGTTCTGCGGTCCACGCGCCGAGCCGATCGGCGCGCACCAAGGCATTAGCAGCTTGCAGCCGGCATCAAGCAAGCGCTCGGCAACGATCAGGTCGTCGGTCGTATAGGGGAAAACCTCGAAGCCTTCCGAGGCGAGGATCCTCGCGGCTTCCACCAATCCGAAAACATCCGGCTGCAGTGTATCGTGGTTGCCGATCACCTCGAGCTTGATCCAGTCCGTGCCGAACACCTCACGCGCCATCCGGGCCGTCGTCAGCGCCTCCTTGACCGAGTGGCAGCCGGCGGTGTTGGGCAGGACGCGAACGCCAAGCGACTGGATAAGCGACCAGAACTGGCCGCCTGATTTGCCGCCCGCGCTCTCGCGGCGCAGCGATACAGTTACGACCTCGGTGCCCGACGCCTTCACGGCCTCGGCCATCACGGCAGGCGAGGGGTAAAGCGAGGTGCCAAGCAGAAGGCGCGACGAGAGTTTTTGTCCATAGAGTTCAAGCATTGGATCACCCTCCCTGCATCGGAGACAGGATCTCGATGCGATCACCTTCGGTCAGTCGGCAGCGGTCGCGCTCCTTGGCCGGAACAACCTCGCCATTGAGGGCTGTGGCGAGCCAGCCACCCTCATAATCGAGTTCGGTCATAAGCGCGTCAAGCGTCTCGGCCGCAACATCACGGTTCTGGTTGTTAATGATGAGCTTCAAGAGAAAACTCCTTTGGTGCGCGGTTTCCCAGGATCATGTCAGCCGCCAGGCGGGCCATCGCCGGCGAAAGCAGAAAGCCGTGGCGGTAAAGGCCATTTATGCGAAGACGCTTTCCGTCTCGCTCGACCCGTGGCAGGTTGTCGGCGAAGGCGGGACGCACCCCGGCGGCTGTTTCGACCAGTTCAGCCTCGCCGAAGGCCGGATGTAGGGCATAGGCGGCACCGAGCAGCTCCATGGTGGATCGCGCGGTGATCGGGCCCGCGGCATCGCTTTCGATCATCGTCGCGCCGACCATGAAGAGGTTTTCAGGGCGAGGCACCACGTAGATCGGGATGCGCGGATGCAGCAGACGAACGGGCCGGGCAAGCGAGATATCGCCTGATCGTAGAATGAGCATCTCGCCGCGGACGCCGCGCAGCTCCGGCCGCCTGTCGGCGATACCGGTGCAGTCGATTTCGTAGTTCGGTACGGTCGCGACAGCGCTGCGGCCGAATTCGAGCCTAACGCCCATGCCGATCAGCTTGTCGCGAAGCGCAAGCAAGACCTTGCGCGGGTCGAGATGCGCCTCCTCGCCGAAGAACAAGCCGCGCCGGAACCGGCCGGCGAGGGCGGGTTCCAGCGCAGCGATCTCATTGGCGTCGACCGGCCTGAAGCCGGATGTGCGGCGGCCGAACCGGTCCAACTCACCGGCATCGCGTGCAGGCGCCACGACCAGGGTGCCCCTGCGCGAGACATGGCCGGGCAATGCTGCGTCCCACCAGTCGGCCGCGCCGCGTCCGAGCGTGAGCACCGCCTCTTCGGCGCTCTCGCGTTCGCACCAGGGCGCGAGCATGCCGCCGGCTTGCCAGGAGGCATTGCCGGCGATCTCCATCCGCTTCTCGGCCACTATCACATCGGTGCCGCGCGTTGCCAGTTCGTGCGCGAGCGTCAGCCCGGCAACGCCCGCTCCGCGGATGAGCACCTTCATGGCGTGTCCGTGCGCTCCGGGGCGCGGTCGACGGGCATGTAAAGATCGCCGCCGTCCTGGTACTTCGCCGCCATGGCCGCGAGCCCTTCCTTCTGCGCTTCCGAGCGGATGTCGTGCGAGATCCGCATCGAGCAGAATTTGGGGCCGCACATGGAGCAGAAATGCGCCACCTTGTGTGCTTCCTTCGGCAGGGTTTCGTCGTGGAAGGCGCGCGCCGTCTCGGGATCGAGCGACAGGTTGAACTGGTCCTCCCACCTGAACTCGAAGCGCGCGCGAGACAGCGCGTCGTCCCTGACTTTGGCGGCCGGATGGCCCTTGGCGAGGTCTGCGGCGTGAGCGGCGATCTTGTAGGTGATGACGCCGGTTTTGACGTCGTCGCGGTCGGGCAGGCCGAGATGCTCCTTCGGCGTGGCCGGGGCCTTCAATCATCACCTGGCAGTCCTTGGCCCAGGCGATCTTGGTGAGCTCTCCAAGCGTTTCCAGCTCGGCGAACTGGGCTCGGTCGTTGGCATCGGCGATCGAGCCGGGGCGAAGACCGTCGCCGAGCGAGAACGCCACGTCATAGGTACGGCAGATGTCGCAGATCTCCTCGAAATGCTCGTAGAGGAAGCTCTCCTTGTGGTGGTGCAGGCAGCACTTGGCCATGATCGAGCCGCCGCGCGACACGATGCCGGTGACGCGGTCGACGGTGAGCGGAATGTAGGGCAGGCGCACGCCGGCGTGGATCGTGAAATAGTCGACGCCCTGCTCGGCCTGCTCGATCAGCGTATCGCGATAGACCTCCCAGGTCAGCGCCTCGGCAATCCCGCCGACCTTCTCCAGTGCCTGGTAGAGCGGCACCGTGCCGATCGGCACCGGCGCGTTGCGCACGATCCAGTCGCGGATGTTGTGGATGTTGCGGCCGGTCGAGAGGTCCATCACCGTATCGGCGCCCCAGCGGATCGCCCACACCATCTTCTCGACCTCTTCAGCCATCGACGAGGTGACGGCCGAATTGCCGATATTGGCGTTGATCTTGACCAGGAAGTTGCGGCCGATGATCATCGGCTCGCTCTCGGGATGGTTGATGTTGGACGGGATGATGGCGCGGCCGCGCGCCACCTCGTCGCGCACGAATTCCGGCGTGACGAAGTCCGGGATCGCCGCGCCGAAGCTCTCGCCATCGCGTTGAAGTTTCGAACGCAACTGCTCGCGGCCGAGGTTTTCGCGGATGGCGACGAACTCCATTTCCGGCGTGATCATGCCGGCGCGTGCGTAGGCAAGCTGGGTGACGGCACGGCCGCCAGTGGCGCGCAACGGCCTGTTGCGCACCGGGAACTCCGGCGTCAGGCGATCAGCCGAGACGAAGCCGTTGTCCTCGGGCCTGATCGTGCGGCCCTCGTAGCGCTCGACATCGCAGCGTGCCTCGATCCACGCCTCGCGCAACCGCGGCAAGCCGCGCTCGATCTCGGTCTTCCCCGTCGCGTCGGTGTAGGGACCGGACGAGTCGTACACCGTGACCGGCGGTTCGCCGGCGCTCGGATGAACCGAGATCTCGCGCATCGGGACACGCAGGCCCGGGTGAAGTTGGCCCGGTTTGTGGACTTTCTTCGAAGCGGGCAATTCGCCGACAGTGACGGTCGGGGTGTGGGCATTCATGAGTGAGCCTCCTTGCTCGAGTGCAACGGAGACCCAGTCCACGCGAAGAGGAGGAAGTGACGCTTCGCCTGGAAGACGGGCACTGCCCGAATACCGAAGCCGGATTGCCGACCCGCGAAACCTCGCACCGTCCCTACGCCAGTATGAACTGGATCAGGTTCAACGGGTCACTGCGCGCAATAGCAGTATCTCAGCCCCTTGCCGGGACTCCCCTGGTGAGGCGCTTAAGATGGACGATGGGAGGTCGCGCTGTCAACGCTTGCAGCGCTTGCCGCCTTAAATGAGCCCTGCAAGTGGCCGTTGGTATGCGTCAGGGACCGCGTCGAGAAAGAAATTGCGACGAATGCCAGCGCGATGACCCCGAAGCTGGCGGCGAGCGAGGAGATTTGAGCGATCAGCCCCAGCAATCCTGGTCCCAGCAGCAGTCCGGCATATCCCATCGTCGTCACAGTTGACATGGCACGAGCAACGGACGTGCCGCCCACACGACCAGCCGCCGCAAAAAGAGTAGGCACAATGTTGGCAAGGCCGAGACCACACACCGTTAGCGCCACGAGAGCAACGGTAAGATTGCCGCCCATGAGGATTATTGCGACCACTGAAGCTGCGCAAACCACAGCGCAGTAGCGCAACGTGCGCATCTGACCGATTCGGTTGGCGATGGCATCACCGAACAAGCGTCCCATTGCCATCATCGTCGCGAATGCAGCGAAGCCGTAGGCTCCAGTGCTCTCTGCTGCACCGGATCGCGTCACGATGTAGATGGCGCTCCAATCCATCATTCCGCCCTCGGCCAGCATTCCTAGAAATGCGAGACCGCCAAGCAGGTAGAGATGGGTCTTGAAGACGCCCTGGAGCTGAGCATCCTTCGTCTCGACAGGGGCGGGAGGGATGTGGATCCAGCTTGACTTGTTCCAACCAATCCAGGCGACGGGAGCAATCACTGCAACACCAATTCCCGTCACGCCGAGGCAGAGGTTCAGAGCGCCGCCGCGCGACAGTATTTGACCCACGACCAAAGCGCCGGCCAAGCTTCCAAAACTGAACACGGCATGGAATGACGACATTACCTGCCGGTGCAAAAAACGCTCCAACGCTGCGGCGTCAGTGTTCATCGACACGTCGAGCGTTCCAAACCCGGCACCGGCGAAAAACACAATCACAGCCAGCCAATGGGCGCTCTCGGCATAAGGGAGAGCCAACAGCGCGGCGCCGAACGTGAGCGAACCCAGTAGGCTGAGCACACTGCTCGGAACAATCGTCACCAAGCGGCCGACATTGGTCATCATTGCGATCGCGCCGAGAGCGAAGCAAATTAAAACCAGTCCAAGCTGACCCTGATCCAGATTCATCTGAACGCTGAGAACAGGAAGGGAGGACGCCCAGGCTCCAATACCGAGGCCGCCACCCAAAAAGAAGAGGCTGCAAAACAAACGGCTATTTTGGATGGCTAGCGGGATTGTCGAAAAATCGTTCACTATCATAGCTCTCCGGCTTGGCTATATCGTCGTCCGGCTCCCGCGGGTATGCGGGCGAAGGGGGCGTCGCCGCCGCTGCTGACCAAGCCGGTCTCGATGTGCACCGATTTCGTCCCGATGTCACAAGGTAGGTATTCGGTCGTTCCGAACAATTTCGCAGTCCACCGATCGCCGACGCAAAGCGACGCAAGACTTGAACGCCTTTAGTTTGTGCTGGAGCCAACGCGCAAGGCAGAGCTACTCCATTGGGCTGGCTGGTACGACGATTGCATGGGGAGCCGGGACTCGTGTTCCGACAGATTGTGACCCGCGTGACGACTTGGGCGCACCAGGGTTGGCGAAAGGCCAGGCTCATCTGTTGGCGGTACGAACTCGATCTCCACGAAGGTGGCCATCTAGCGCATCTCCAGGGAACGACTCCGGCCGGGTTATGTTGCCCGGATTTCCTCTCGAAGCAGTATTTCGCTAGCTGTGCGCATCATCGCGTCACAAATGGTCGTCATGCGAAATTGCTGAAATAAGGAGCAGAGACTAAACCACCCAATAAAAAGGCGCGACCAGCCGCTGCCAGTGGGAACAATGAGCGCCGTCTGCTCAAGCCGTCAAGTACTTTAGAAGATCGCCAGAGCCGTCGAATCGGATACATGTAGAACATTAGCAAATGAATTGGGTGAGAAATTGGTAAATCACCAGACTCGTTTGGGAAGCATATTGGCAACGCCAGCTGCGTTATATATGTTTGTCTTCTTTGTAGCTCCTGCAATTGGGCTTTTCATATATAGCTTTTGGTCGTCCGAGGCATACCGGATCGTTCCCGATTTCCAATTTTCCAACTACTTGGATTCTCTGACGTCAGCCGTCTTTTGGAAGGTGACTTTAAATGCAATTCGGATCGGGTTGATTACCGCCACCATATCAGTCCTGCTAGCCATCCCGGTGGGTTACTATCTGGTATATGTGAGCCGTTCCCAAATTATCCTTTATCTGATTTTGATCACTTGGTTTTCAAGCTACCTGGTTCGCATCTACGCTTGGCGCACATTGCTCGGCACCAACGGCCTGTTGAATACCGTGCTTCTCGAGATGGGAATCATCCACGAGCCTGTAACGGCTTTCATTTTCAACTCTTTCGCCGTCACCATCACACTGACGCATATCTACCTGCCGTTTTGCATTCTCCTGGTGGTTTCAGCGCTGAGCGAGATCAAGCGCGACCTCGTCGATGCATCGCGAGATCTTGGCACCTCGGCGCTGGGGGCCTTCTTCCGCGTCATCGCCCCAAATGCGGCAAACGGGCTTGTCGGCGCCTTTATGCTGACATTCATCCTGGTGGCAGGCGACTATGCAACCCCACAGATGCTTGGCGGATCGTCCGGACAGACGACAGGACTCTTAATTGCGGATCAGTTCCGCAAGACCGGAAATTGGCCGCTTGGCGCTGCCCAGGCTTTTATCATGTTTGCGGTCTCCGCCACTCTCTACGTCGCGGTCATGACGATCGGGCGAGCCACGGGGATGATTGCCAAGCGACGCGGCGCTGTAGTGTTGGAGGAGGCGTAGATGCTTCTGCGGCTTGTCGTTTGGATCATCCTCGCCTTTCTATTGGCGCCGCTGGTCATCATCGTTCTTTTCAGTTTCCATGCCTCACCTGCGTTGTCGTTCCCATTCGCGGGGTTCAGCCTTCGCTGGTACCGTGACCTCTTTGGCAATCAGCTGCTTATCGAGGCAGTCCTCAAGAGCCTGACCGTCGCGGCCCTGACAGCCTTGATCACCCTTTTGCTTGGCGCGACCGCGTCGCTTGCATGGTTGCGTTTCGGTCAAGCTGGGCGCTTCCTGATCGAAGCTTTCACGATAACGCCGATTGCCCTTCCAGGCCTGTTCGTGGGCGTGTCTCTGCTGGTGCTATTCGCGCAGGCAGGTATCCAGCTATCCACCGCTACGATTGTCATCTCGCACGTGGTCATCGCTATTCCAATTCTCGTGGTGGCGATGAGGGCGCGACTCAGCCTCTTCGATCCTTCCCTCGAGGAGGCCGCGCGGGATCTCGGCGCAAGTAGCCTGCAGACCTTCGCGAGGGTGACCTTGCCCCTGATGGCGCCAACGCTGATCTCTTCAGCGATTCTGGCTTTTGCCGTGTCCTTCGACGAGTTTGTGGTGACGTCCTTCGTTGCCGGCACCGAGACGACCCTTCCAATGTACATCTGGTCCATGATGCGCCGCACCGTCACACCGCTCATCAACGCGATATCCACGCTCGCGCTGGCATTTTCGATCGCCATTCTCATTGCGGCCTGGGCCATTGGCCAACTTCGCCGCAATTCCTCCATTGCTGGCCGCACGATACCTTGAGGAGCTAACTGACCCATGAATACCGCCCCTCCAATCATCGAGATCTCCGCCGGCAAGAAGGTCTTCGGAAACTTCATCGCGCTCAGCGATATCAACCTGTCGATTGCCGAGGGAGAGATTCTGACGCTTCTCGGGCCCAGCGGCTGCGGGAAAACAACATTGATGCGCCTCATTGCAGGCTTCGAGGCGCTGTCTTCGGGGACTTTGCGAATTGCCGGAGCAGACGTCGCGAGCATGCCGCCGGAAGCCAGGCCCGTGAACATGGTTTTCCAGCGGTACGCGCTGTTTCCCCATCTCGATGTCTTCGAGAATGTTGCCTTCGGCCTCAGGGTGAGAGGTCTGCCTAAGGACGAGATCAAAGACCGCGTTCAGCAAATTCTGCGCATCGTGCAAATGGAAAGTTTTGCCAGCCGCTACATCGACCAGATCAGCGGTGGCCAGAGCCAACGCGTAGCGCTCGCGCGAGCGCTGGTTAATCGGCCCAAGGTCCTGCTGCTCGATGAGCCGCTGGCCGCGCTGGATCTAAAGATCCGGCAGCACATGCTTGGCGAAATGAAGCGAATCCACGCTGAAACAGGCGCGACATTTGTCTACGTCACGCATGATCAGGATGAGGCAATGATCCTGTCGGACCGTGTCGTGCTCATGGAAAAGGGGCGCGTCGTTCAGGTTGATCGGCCCCGAGATATGTACGCCAAGCCCAAATCCCTGTTCGCCGCAAAGTTCCTTGGTGAAACCAATCTGTTCGATGCGCGCATCACGCAAGCCAATGGGGCCAGCGCTACCGCCGTCACAGCTTCCGGGATCCAATTTCACGCCGATGGTTTCCTAGATGCAAGCGCGCACGAAAACGTCGTGATCTCGATCCGTCCGGAGGCGCTCAGCTTCCGCATCGAGGATTCCTTGCAGAGAGCCGAGGGAACGGTAGAGGACATCGTTTTCATTGGCAGTCGATCGTTCTACACGCTGCGCCTCGACGACCAATCGCGTGTGCGGGTCCAGGTACAAAATGACGCTCGAACTTCTTTGCCGAGCCTCAACGCTCGCACATGCGTATGCTGGGATACCGCAAACGTTGTCATGCTGCCTGCAGGCTAGGCAGCAGCGGGGTTTCATCCTTCGCATAGCGAAGCAGACACTGCGACGATGGGCGGCGCCAATTTCCACCATGCGAAATTGTGAAACTGCCGCAGACCCCGGAGACTCCAACCAGTAGTCAGCTCTAAAACAGGGGAATCGAAATGAGAAAAATCTGGTCTACAAACGAAATCATGCAAACCGCAATGGGTCGCCGGGCGTTCCTGGGAGGGGCTGCCTCCCTAGCCGGCAGCGCTGTGCTGGGCCCGCTCTTTTCAGGCGCGGCGCGAGCCGCTGGTGGCGATATCCAAATTATGGCCTGGGAGGGCTTTGAGCTTACCGATGAACTTGCCGAGTGGCGAGCAAAGAACGAGGTCAATGTTCAGGTCAGTGCGATCGGTAATCAGGACGATGTCACGACCAAGTTCAGCGTTCCTAATCCGCCGCCCTTTGATGCGGCCGAATACAATCAAGGATACGCTGACCTCTATATTGACATTCTCAAAATCACAAAGCCCCTCGATAGGGCCCAGCTCTCGAACTACAGTAAAGATAACCTTTTCGACGTCTTCTATGAGAAGCCGACCTGGTTCAGGGACAGCAAGCTATTCGGCGTGCCATATCAATGGGGACTGAACGCGCTCGTCTACAACCCGGCTCTGATGGCAAAGCCCGAATCCTACGAGGATTTGCTCAAGCCCGAGTTGAAGGGCAAGATCGCTCTCGTAGACGATACCCTGGCTACTTGGCCAATTGCCGCACGTATGGCCGGGTTGGGCGATAAGTTTCCGAATGTCACGCACGACGAGATGAAGGCTATTTTCGCTAATTTGACCAAATATCGCGACCAGTCGCGAACCATCAGCCTCACCTACGGCGATCTGGTATCACTATTCGTTTCCGGAGAAATTGCGGCCCTGTTCTGCGGCTGGACCGGAATTCCTGTTGAAACAGCCAAGCAGAACTTCAAGACCGAATATACAATCCCGAAGGAGGGGGCTGGAACTTGGTGCGATGCCTGGTTCACCCCGCCGGCCGTGGATAATCCTGAAGCAGCGCATGCCTTCATCAACATGGCGATCTCGCCCGAGGTTCAGGCCAAGGTGGCGGCGCGCAACGCCTCCGGAGTGGTATCCTCCAAAGCCGTAGACCTGTTGCCTGCCCAAACGAAGGCGCTGTTCGACTATTCTGACGTTCCCGGCATCTTCAAGTCGTCGCCGCTCTTGGGCATCCCGCCGCTGAAATCGGACACGTTCGCCACCTATGCCGACTGGGTGGCCGCCTGGAATGAGTTTAAAGCCGGCTAACGCAATCCGCAATTGCTGCCACCCAAAAAGAAGGCGACGACCGAGAGGTCGTGCCTTCTCATTTTTTTGAACACTTTGCGCGGCACGATAGGTGCTCTGTCACCTGCTGGCTTACGAGGATGGCGGCTGCGGCGCTCGCCCATCCTTGTAAGCCTTAGCATCGACTTTGTCTAAAACCTCGGAGCTAGGGCGTGCCGGGAAAAAGGACTTTGCGGACGAGCCGCTGTAGGCGCGACAAAATAGGCGGTTTGCTCGATCCTACTTTCCTTGCTTGATGAAATCCGCTGTTCTTTCGCCGATCATGATGCAGACTGCGTTGGGGTTGCCTGAAATGAGGGTTGGCATGACGGATGCGTCGGCCACGCGTAGACCCTCGAGACCGTGAACGCGGAGCCTGGGGTCCACGACCGCCATATCGTCATGGCCCATGCGGCAGGTGCCGGCGGGGTGAAGCGCTGCATGCGCTGCCTCTTGGCAAAACCTTCTTACTTGGATCGGCGTCGTCGTAGCGGCGGAGGGGATTTGTCTCGATGCAATATAGCGCCGGATGGCCGGTTGCTCCATGATTTCGAAGGCGCCCATAGTTCCTTCAACCACCGCATCGAGATCATAGGGGTCAGAAAAATATCTCGGCGCCACCCGTGGATTGGCATAAGGATCGGCGCTTTGCAGCGTCACTTCCCCTCGAGACCGGGGCCGGATCTGTCCCAGGTTTATCGTGCAGCCGTTTCCGCCGGGGACGGCGTCAACCCCTTCCTCAATGCCGGCACCCACCACCATGAAATATTGGACATCCGGGATCGCTTCGCTCGTATTGCCCCACCAGAACGCCCCGCCTTCGATCAGGTTCGAGGAAGCCGGGCCATCCCTGAACAGCAGATAGTTCAGCCCAGCCGCGGCTTTCCAGAGCGGCTTCTTGTATTTGTCGTAGCTGTGGGGCCCGTTCAACTGATAGACGAGCGATATCTCGATATGGTCCTGCAGGTTCTGTCCGACCCCCGGCAGATCGGCAGCCACAGGAATGCCATGTCCGCGCAAAGCGTCGGCCGGGCCGATTCCCGACAACATCAGCAATTTCGGCGAGGCAATCGCACCCGCCGACAGGATGACTTCGCGATTGGCCATCAGCACCCATTTACGCCCCTTCGCCACATACTCCACCCCGATGGCCCGCCCCTTCTCCACGATTATACGCGTGACCCTCGAACCGGTTCGGACCTGGAGATTAGCTCGGCGGCGAGCGGGTTTGATGAATGCCGTTGCGGAGCTGCTGCGCCGGCTGTTTTTGGCTGTGATCTGGTATAGGCCGCAGCCGGCCTGGTCACCCGAATTGAAATCAGGATTATAGGGCAGCCCAGCCTGCTGGCACGCCTGCAGCCAGGCCCGTGTGAGGGGATGGATGTGGTCGATGTCGGAAACACCCAGCGGTCCGCCTACGGCGTGGGCGTGGTTACAGAACCGGTTGTTGTCTTCAGACCGCAGAAAGAATGGCAACACATCATCATAGTTCCAGCCATCGGCGCCGAGCGCTTCCCAGCGTGCGTAGTCGGACGGGGCCCCGCGTATGTAGATCATGGCATTGACTGAACTGCCACCGCCCAGCACTCGGGCCTGGACCATGGTCGGCTGCTGGTTGCGCGTTTGTGCTGCAGTGGGCTCCCAGGCAATCCGTTTCAAGAGCGACCCTTGCGCGGTCTTGTAGTAGGCACCCGGTATGTGGATGTATGGGTTGAAATCGCGCGGTCCCTCCTCCAACAGAAAGACCGAGGCATCAGGATCTTCAGAAAGCCGCGCGGCGATCACGCATCCGGTCGAGCCGCCGCCAACGACTATGTAATCACAGCTTGTCTGCATAATTTCATTCCGCGGTCGGATCCCCAAGCGCGCCGAGCCATACGTTGTCATGGGGACGAAATCCTCTGATCGAACTCCAGCGTGCGATCCGGTGCAGACGCATGCCGGATTTGGCGCGGCAGATCTCCATCTCCTTTTGAACATCGATAGGACGCTATGTCGGAGTTGGCCCTGCCAATCTCGCACAGTAGGCAAACATCGAGGCCGCATGACAAGTTCGCAACATATGGAACATGGAAGCAAGGTGACGCGCCGAGCGAGAAAGTTTGCAGTGGTGTCGGCGCTCGGCGGCTTGCGTAGCCGGCGCCGTGCCAACCAATCTCCCGACGACCCCCGACTGCCAGGTCGGCCTTGCCGCATCGGTACCCAGCGGCGCTTCGCGATGTGGCGCAGAATCGACATCAAGTTGCGACAAGAATCGTCTGGACGCGCACTTCTTTCGGCTCCCGCATTGTGGTGTGGTCGGGGCAGGTAACCCTGATGATGGACGACAAAACCGTGCCGAACCAGACGAGAGACCTTTCGTTTGCCGACGACTTCATCTTCGCCAAGCTCGTCGAAGATGTCCGTGACTATCCCGTTGACGATGCTGTCGTTGTGAACATCAGTCCCAGCGCGATGATCACCGGGGACGAGCATCCGGCGATCGTGCCTGCCTGGAAGTCGACATGGCTGAAGGGCGGGCAAATCAAGTTCGCGGAACGGGCGGCGCTTCTGAAGGTGCGAAAAGCCACCAATCTTGGCGGCTGCATGTTCCGCGGCTGGGACTGGCTAGGCAATCGAATCAAGAGCTTCCCACGCGATACGCCGCTTTTCATTTCCCCGCAGGATGAGATCGGTACGGTGAGCACCGATCCTCTGGTATTCACCAATGAGCGCGTAGCACCGGGATCGCCCCAGACGTTCACTCTCAAGTTGAACCTTTGGTGGTCGCCGGGAGACACTGACTGCTTCATCCACAATGAGCACCGCTTCCTTGAAACACACACACAAATCCACGGCTCCGGCCGGATGCAGAAGTTTCGACTGCGGGACGAAACCACAATTTATGAAGACGTGGTGATGCCGGTCGGTTATTCGCATGACCCCTTCTGCAGGGTCACCGGCAAGAATGAGTGGACCTACCCTTGGCACCGCTACTACGCGGATACCGATTCTGTGTGGCTCGCCGTAGAACTCCACCCCTGATCGCTTCGGACCAGTCTCTGGAAATCGTTGACGCGCCTCGCGACGGTCGGCGATCAAGCATCGGCGCCGAGATCTGTTCGAACTGGTTAAGCGGCGGGCTTCTCAACCGAGTTGGTTAGAGTGAAAGGAAAGAACATGAAGCTCGACAGCATGCGAGTTGAGGGGACTGAAAACGGCACCGCGGCGATTGAGGACAACTCGGTGCGGCTGCGGGCCAAAGCGAAGACGGACTGGTTCTTCGCTCCGAGCGGCAAAAGCCGGGTCGCGAATGTCACCCGAGTGGTGCGCGAGATCGACGAGCAGCATTTTGCACTCTCTGCTAGGGTCTCTGTCGAATTCGCGTCCGCTTACGACGCTGGCGCGATTTTCATCGCATGTGACGATAACAATTGGGCAAAGATTGCGTTCGAATTTTCCGCCGCGCGCAAGCCGACCATTGTGAGCGTGGTGACTCGCGGCACATCCGATGATTCGGACGGACCCCGTCATTTCGGCGACCATGTGTGGCTACGCGCTTATTGCGATGGAGAAACAATCGCGTTCCATTTTTCGGAAGACGGCAAGTACTGGAATTTCCTGCGCTGGTTCACTCTGCCCGGCGTCGAAAGGCGGCCGGTGCGTATAGGACTGGGCGTTCAATCGCCGACTGGCGAGGGGACGACCGCTGTTTTTTCGGACGTCCAGCTTTCTGTGGCCAAGATCAGCGATCTGCGCAACGGACAATAGCTGACCATAATTGGCCGTTGACTACAGCGGCTCAGCCCGCTTGGTCCCTCATCATCGATTTGGATCGGGACCAACGGCGACCGACTTTATGGCCTCCGTGTTCCCTGCCAAGGCGCCAGTGATGCGAGGTGGCAGGACGCCGGTAATCGTGATCCGAGTGGTTACGGATGTAACGCAACACGTTTTCGGGATGGTCCGTTCCAGTTCGCAAGAAAAAGCGATCCCCACGGATCGACCGAGATGTTGGCGAGCGCGGTCGCCGCACCAAAATGCAAGCCGCCTTGGCTGCGCACCTGGCTCAATGCCAATTCGCAGCCGCGAGTTGCGGGCTTCGCCACAACGATCGGCATCCGACCGCGCTTGTCGCCCGTGGCGGCTTTTGACCCCGCGCAAATCAATGCGTTCTGACGCGCGAACGGGTCCGGCCGACTGAAAACAGCAGCGGCAGGCCGGTCTTGCTCATTCGAAGCCACCGCTGCGAAACGCTCTTGACAACTTCAGCGCTTCGCGGGATGTTCATTCAGTAATAGTTACTTTCACTGAGTGAAATAAGGATTGGCAATGGCAACTGTGCTTCAAAAAGACGAGATCAAGGGGATCATCCCGCCGCTCGTCTCGACCTTCAGACCCGATGGTGATCTCGACCTGGAGCTGTTCAAGGGTGAGCTCCGGTTCATGGAAGGCGCTGGCATTCACATTGCCGTGGTCGGCGGAAGCACCGGTTCCGGGGATGAGCTTTCCGCAGAAGAACTCGGGCTCTTGGTCGAAACAGCCACGGCCAACAGCAAACTGCGCGTAATCGCCGGGATCATCACGACCACCACCCGCGACGCCATAAAGCGTGGTCTGCTCGCCAAGCAGGCCGGCGCCTGCGCGCTGATGCTTGGCCCGCCAATCTACAATACCCCCTCGGGGGATGGGCTGGACAAGTTCATCCAAGACGTCGGGAGGGCGACCTCTCTGCCCATTATCTACTACAACCATTTCTTCAACCCGCCGGCGGTCATGCAGCGCGTTGCCCGTCTGCCCGAGGTCATCTGCGTGAAAGAAGTGGCGCTGGAGCCGGTGACGGAACTGGTCCAGACGGTTGGCGACCGCGTGGCCATCGCTGCCGGCGCGGACAGCGTGAACATTGCGAGCTTTCTGTTCGGGGCGCAGGCCTCGATCTCCGGCATCAACACGGTCATTCCAAAGCAGTACGGGGAAATCTTTGCCGCGCACACCGCCGGCGATTACGTCCTCGGCCGCAAGCTGACGGACAAGATCGCACCTCTTGCAAGGGAGATGACCAAGAGCGTCAATTTCCCTGCCCGTATCAAGTTCGCCATCAACGCCCAGGGCCGCAAGGTGGGTGAGCCGCGCAAGCCCAATGGCGACCTGGCCAAGGAGGATCAGGAAAACATCCTGAAGGCCCTGAAGCATGCCGGACTGCTCGCCTAAGCCGTTACCGGCGGCAGCCTGTCCGTTCGTCGAGTAAATAAGCCAAAGCAAACCATCAATACAGAGGGAATAAGGAAATGAGGAAGGACGTGTATCCCCCCAAGGCAGGTTCGACGCTTGTCGGGCGGCGCGATGTGCTGAAGACAGGCTTGTTGTTGGGCACCGGCATAATGCTTGCCGGGGCGGGGCTTCGCCCGGCCCTGGCCGACGAACCGAAGCGGGGAGGGACGCTCCGCGTCGGCCTAGGCGCAGCCGGGGCGAAATCTTCGCTCAACCCCTTCATCTCGACGGGCGATATGGATTTCGCCGGCGCCCAGTCGATCTTCGACCGGCTCACCGACTTCGACAAGGATGGCAATCTCTACAACAAGCTGGCGGATGACTTCACTCACAACGCCGAGGGCAACGTCTGGAAAATCAAGCTCAAGAAAGGTGTGGTCTGGCATGACGGCGCGCCTTTCACGGCCAAGGACGTCGTCTACACCATCCAGTACATCCTCAATTCCGACAACAAGGCCGACGCCTATCCCAACCTGGCTCCGCTCCTGGAGCCGAAAGGGGTGCGTGCACTCGATCCCCATACAGTCGAAGTTGCGTTGAAACAGCCCTATGCGCTGCTTCCGCAAGTGCTGGGCAGCAAGGTCATGTTCCTCATGAAGGACGGCACGACCGATTTCGACAAGCCGATCGGGACCGGGCCCTTCAAGTTCGTGTCGTGGTCCCGCGGCCAGCGGGTGACGCTCGCGCGCAGCGATAACTATCGCACACCGGGCCAGCCATATCTCGACGGTGTCGAATTCATCGCGATCAACGACCCGACCGCGCGAATGAACGCGCTGGTGGCCGGCCAGGTCGATGCCGTGGCTCAGCTCGATGGAAGTCTTGCGCGCCTGATTGAAGCAAATCCCGCACTCACCCTGTTGCGCTCCAAGAGCGGTGCCACGACCGACCAATTCATGATGACGAACCTGAAACCCTTTACGGACGTGCGCGTCCGCCAGGCGTTCCGGCTCATGATCGACCGCCAGCAACTGCTCGACAACGCACTGTCGGGATATGGCAGGATTGGCAACGACCTGCATTGCATCACGGATCCAGACTACGCCTCCGAATTGCCGCAACGCGCTTACGACCCGGATCAGGCGAAATCTCTGCTCAAGCAGGCGGGCTTTGACAACAGCCAGGCGATTACCCTCTACACCTCGGATGCCGCTCCAGGCATGCAGGCGTCGGCTACGCTCATCGCCAACCAGGCCAAGAAGATCGGCGTCAATATCGAACTTCTGGTCGTGCCGCCCGACAGCTACTATTCCGGGCCGAACTTCAAAAAGACGCAGATGGGCAGTTCGGATTGGGGACAGCACACTCTCGAATCTCAATTCGGGCAAGGCTATGCGAGGGGGGCCTACTGGAACGAACCGGATTGGACCAGCGACGAGTTCGATAAGTGGGTAAGCAAGGCGAGGACCACATTCGACGGCCCCAAGCGCCGCGAATATTACGTAGAGGCTCAGAAGGTCCTCTGGAATGAGGGAGCTTACATCATCTGGGGCTTCCGTGATCTTCTCGATGCCTCCAGCGCCAAGGTCAAGAACATCGTTCCCTCCACCCAGAGAAATCTTGGCTATTATCAGTTCGAAAGCGTCTATTTCGCGTAGGCTGCAAGCCGCCGTGGCCGGCCAGGCTGCGGTGGCACCCCTTTTTGTAGAGTGACCTCCTTGAACAAGCCTTTGCTCCAGCTTCTTTTGACAAGAATAGCCCTGGCTGCCGTCACGCTGTTTGCCGTCTCCATCGTCGTCTTTGCCGCGACCCAATATCTACCAGGAGATCCGGCCCGGGCTGCGCTCGGTGCCAAGGCTGATCCCTCGGCGGTTGAGGCGCTCAGGCGCGAGTTCGGCATGGACCGGCCTGCAGTCGTGCAATATGCGAGCTGGATCGGGGGCGCACTCACCGGCGACTTCGGCCGGTCGATACCGTCCGGGCGGTCAGTCTGGGAGGCGATTGGGCCGAGGGCCATCAACACCCTGATACTGACGGTCACATCGCTGCTTCTGCTGATACCGCTCTCCTTCGTGCTCGGCATTGCAGCGGCGCTCTTCAAAGACAGATTGGCTGACCACCTGATCTCGGTTCCGACGATCGTGACCGTCGCCCTGCCCGAGTTCGTCATCGGCACGGTGTTGATCGTACTTTTCGCAGTTTATCTTCGTTGGCTGCCGCCGGTATCGCTGATCAACGACAGTCTCCCCCTTTCATCTCAATCGACCCTTTTCATTTTGCCGGTTCTGACACTGCTCGGCACCACACTTGCCCAGGTCGTACGGATGGTGCGGGCGGTGGCACTCGAAGTGCTGAGCGCCGAATACATCTATATGGTGCGGCTGAGGGGCATAAGCCCCGCGCGGGTACTGCTGCGCCATGTTCTTCCCAACACCATCACACCGACCATCCAGACGATCGCGTTGAACGCAGCCTGGTTGGCTGGTGGAGTGGTGGTCACCGAGTCCGTCTTTCAGCTGCCTGGCATCGGCAGCGCGCTCTCGGAAGCTGTCATCAACCGTGACATGCCGACAGTGCTCGCCATCACGCTGATCATCACCGCCACCTATGTGCTGATCAACCTGGTGTCCGAAGCGCTGATCCTTCTTCTTAATCCAAGGCTGCGCGTGGCGCGCGGTACGACCTAGTCGAAGGGATTGACCGTATGCGCCGCTCCGTCCTGCGCCTGACCTTGGCGAAGCCAGCAGCTCGCATCGCTCTGGTCCTGGTCGTCATCATCGTTGCTCTTGCTTCGCTCGGACCATTTTTCAGTCCCTACGCCTTCGATGAAATCGTCGGCGCTCCATTCGCGCCCATAACCCAGGGGCATTGGCTTGGAACCGACTTCCTTGGGCGCGACACTTTCAGTCGCTTCCTCTATGGCGGAAGGACTGTGCTCGTCGTCGCGCTTTGCGCGACAGTCGCGGCCTATATCGTGGCGGTGCCGCTTGGCATCTACTCGGGCCTGCGGCGAGGCTCGCTCGATATTCTTCTGATTGCCATTTCCGATGTGATCTATGCCCTGCCGCCGGCAATCTTTCTTCTCGTCCTTCTCGCTTCGACGGGGCCAAGCCTGCCCACAGTCATCATAGGGATCGTGATCCTGCATTCGCCCCGCATCTTCCGTATCGTGCGACTGATCACCATGGATATCTCCAAGAACGAGTACGTCGAAGCTGCCTTCGCGCGCGGGGAAAGCTGGGCCGCAATCTGCTTCCTTGATATCCTGCCCAACGTGCTGACCCCCGTCCTGGCCGACTTCGGGGTGCGGCTTTGCGGGTCGATCATTCTCTACGCTTCCCTAAGCTATCTGGGCCTGGGCCTGCCACCGCCGGCGGCCGACTGGGGTCTGATGATCAGCGAAAACCGCATTGGCATCACGATCTCGCCATGGATCGCACTCGCGCCAGCTCTGGCAATTGCTGCCTTCTCCGTTGCCGTCAACGTGCTTGCCGACAGCTTTGCGCGCTCGGTCGGTCGGTCGAAAGAGATCTGAAATGACCGAAGCAATCCCGCTCGTTGTGCAATCGCTTTTCATGCATGATCTGAACGGCCGCGAAATCGTTAGCGACGTCTCCCTTCACGTGAAGCAGGGTGAAGTCCTGGCCATCATCGGTGAATCGGGATCTGGAAAGACGTCGGTCGCCTTGAGTTTGCTAGGCTTTGCGCGGCCCGGAATGCGTATTTCGTCCGGCAAGATTTTAATTGGCGGCACAGACATCCTCTCGCTCTCGAGCCGGAGGAAACGTGCCTTCCAGGGCGGCAAAGTATCGCTGGTTCCGCAAAATCCGACGACGAGCTTCAGCCCCCGTATGTCAGTCGGCAAGCAAATGGCCGAGCTTCTTGCGGCGCACGGCCATTCGGGCACCGGCATGAAGCAACTGATGCGTGACGCGTTGCGGAGCGTCGATCTACCAGACGATGAAAAGTTTTCGAGACGCTATCCCTTCGAGCTGAGTGGCGGTCAACTGCAACGCATCGCAATTGCCATGGCCTTCGTCACGTCTCCGCAGGTCATCGTGATGGATGAGCCGACCACCGGCCTTGACGTATCCACCCAGCAGACGATCCTTGAGCTGATAGCGAGGCTGGTCAAGTCCAGCAGCGCCAGCGTGGTCTACGTCACCCATGACCTTGCCGTCGTGAACGTCGTGGCCGACAGGGTAGCCGTCATGCTTTCTGGCAGGATCGTCGAGCAGGGGAGCCGCAGGCAGGTTTTCGTCGAACCGAGCGCCGATTACACGCGCATGCTGCTCGACGCCATTCCACGACTGGTAACCGATGGTCCAGCGGCGGCGCCCGAGGCCGAGGGTGCAATTGAATTCCAGAACATCCTCAAGGTGAAGAACCTGCGCGCGGCTCATGGTCATGTCGAGGTCGTGCACGGCGTTTCATTCTCGGTTGGCAAAGGCGAATGCGTGGGTCTGGTCGGTGGGAGCGGCAGCGGCAAAACCACAACAGGCCGATGCGTGACAGGTTTGCACAGCAACGCCTCGGGCAGCTTGTTGTTCGAAGGCCATTCGATGCCATTCGCCGTCTCAAGCCGCTCCAAGGCAGATCTCAGCGCCATGCAGATCGTGTTCCAAAATCCCGATCGCTCTCTGAACCCGAAGGAATCTATCGCCCAGAGCATCGCTCGTGCCGTTCGCCTAACGGGACTGGCTGATAGAGCACGGGTCGGCGCCGAAGTCCGGTCGCTTCTCGACCGCGTCCGGTTACCGCAACGAGTTGCCGATCTTTACCCGGCAGATTTATCCGGAGGTGAGCGTCAACGCGTAGCCGTGGCCCGCGCGCTCGCGGTCAAACCGAAGCTTCTGGTGTGTGACGAAATCACTTCGGCTCTCGACGTGTCAGTGCAAGCGGCCGTGGTCGAGCTTCTGCTCGATTTGAAGAGGGACGGCCTGGCGATGCTGTTCATAACGCACAACCTGCCGCTGGTCTCCGAAATTGCAGAATCCATCATAATCATGAAGGACGGAAGCATCGTTGAGGCGGGACGAACGAATGACGTCCTGCGTTCGCCGAAGCACTCTTACACAGGAATGTTGCTGGACGCCGCACCGCGACTTAATTGACGGCCGGCTCGACTTGGAGCACCAAGGGACGATTGCTACGGGATTCGCTGGAACGATCTTGCCAAACGACCTGTTCACCGATGAGGAAAAAAGTGCCCGCTTCGACGCTGTCGATCGGGCGGTTGCAGTTTTGCGCGTTCTTGAGCGGTCTGACCAACCTATGTCGCTGTCGATGATCGCACGAGAGGTCGGGCTGGGACAGCCAACCACATCACGTTATGTGGCCAGCCTCGTTGGGCATGGGCTCATCGAAAAGGTGAATGGAAATCGCTATGTTCTGGGCATTGGGCTTTATATCCTTGGGCAGAAATCACTCCACCGCAGGGACGTCAGAACGGTAGCCCACCCCTATCTGGAAACCTTGCACGAGCAGTTCAACGAGACCGTCAGCTTCGCCCTTTGGCTGCGCCGCGAGGTTGTCGTCGTGGACTGTATCGAGGCCATGCAGACGCTGCGCCAGGGAGCATCAGTGGGAGTAGTCAACCCATGGCACGCCACTTCTCTCGGAAAGTCGATTCTCGCATGGCTTGATCCGCATGAAGTGGACGTTCTGCTGAAGGAGCCGGGGCTGCCCCGTTACACGTACAACACCCTCACCACCGTCGACCAACTGCGTGCGGAATTTCCGCTTATCCGGGAGCGGGGCTATTCGGTCGACAACGAGGAGTCCGCCATTGGAGGGCGCTGCATCGGGGCACCCGTCTTCGATCAATCGGGGCGCCCGCTCGGCGCAATCAGCATCAGCGGACCAGTCGCGCGCGTTACTGACGAGGATGTCCCCTCAACCGGAGGGCGAATCACCGAGATCGCGGGTCAGATATCCCGCGCAATGGGGTATTCGGGACGGCCATCCCGTGAGACCAGGCAATCCTGATCTGGTCTTGCTCATTGCCTTCTGAAGCCAAGCAGGCACGTCTCCCGCGATAGAACGTCCGCTGGGAAACACGACGGTCCCAAGCTGGCGCATGTCACTGGCCCGCAGCTTCCTGAACAGATTGATCTCGCTTCAGGAGGCCCCTCGTTTGCTGCCCTCCTTGAACTGTGGCGGTGCGGCGCCTCGAGGCGGCCTTAGCCACAGCCTCCGCGGCGCGAAGGGCAGCTACGCTATCTGACCCCCGTGCCAGCCAAGTCAGCCTTCGCTCCCCGGCGCTGACAAAGTCCTCGACTGCAGCAACGTGCGAATCCCCGTCGCGAACCGGCACGAGCTCGTTCTTGGCTGCATGCCGACGCATGAGCGTACCCGAAGCCTTGCCGTTCAGCGTACCGTGGGCGATCAGCGTGCCGCGATCTCCAGCCACCACGACCGTGCTTTCCAGGTCGGCGATCGCAAAACTCTCGAATGCATGAAACAGGCTGCCATCGTTCAGTTGAAACGAATAGGAGATCTGGTTGGGTCTGCCATCGGCAATAGTGCAAGTGGCCGAAACTTCACGCGGTTCTCCGCCAGTCAGGAACCTTGCAAGGTCAATGTCGTCGACTGACATGTCGAGATAGATGTCGCCTTCGCTGTCGAGATCGTCCTTTCTGCGCTTGGCCGCGGGCTTGTACGGTCCCTCGCGGGTAAGAAGGATCGATTGCACCTTCCCGATGTCACCATCCAGGATCAGTCTGCGCATGGTCTGGTGAATGGCCGACGCACGGAACGGATGATGTACCGCAAGCACTATCCCGGCGCTGTCGCACAGACGCACAAGCTCAGCGGCTACTTTGCTGTTTTCGGAGATCGGGCCGTCGCAAAGGACGTTCTTGCGAGCTTTGGCCGCAGCGGTGATGTAATGGGCCCGTCGCCTCAGACGTGCACTGACATAGGTGAACTCGACGTTAGGATCGCCCAGGGCATCCGACAGGTTGGTCGTCCATTGCGGAATATCGAGATCCTGAGCGAAATGAGCTGCATCCATCTTTCGGCGGCTGACCACCCATAACGGAGTGTGCCCTTGCGCTCTGATGCCCGCGACCATCTGCTCCGTGGCAATGGTTCCGGTCCCCATAACTGACCACCCCGTCTTGCCGTGAGTTGCCATGCCAGGCGCTCCTGATCTGGCCCTGAGTATGGGCGCATTCGCCTCTTGCAGCCAACTTCGCACCTCGTTGAAGTCTGCATTAAAGTGACGTACAGATAGCGTCTGTTCGCGTCATAGGGGAGGCGATCAAAGATGAACCACATCGCAGGGGATACTGCGGCGCTCGCGGCAAATTTGAGGACCTTGTGCGATCGCCATGGGTCTGTCGCCGCCGTTTGTCGCAAATTAAACGTCAACCGGCAACAATTTAACAAATATCTGTCCGGCGCCCATGTGCCGTCCAGCGCCAATCTGCGCACGATCGCGAATTTCTTCGGGCTGAGCGTGCCGATCCTTTTCTCCAACCCTGAGGAGTTCAGGACGCTAATTGACGGCAATTTTTTTCATGCGATGTCAACCGCGCGTCATCTGCCGGAGTTTGTCAACTTCCTGTCGAATATTGTCTTCGACGGAAGCGTGCAGGATTCGGAGATCCTAGGTGTCTATGACCGGTATCAGTTTTCGTCGATCTATAAAGGCTTCATTCTAAAATCGGCATTCTGCCTTTATCGGAATAACAATTTTCTCCAGCATTACTATATCGAGCGGTTCCCGAGCTTCGACCGGCCGGGAAGAACGGAATACGTCTTCAAGTACTACGGGTTCAGCTTCCCTGTCGCTGACCGGCTCTTCACGGCCGATTTCGAAGGCATCCAGAGCAATGAGCTCACCTTCGGTGTCTATGCCCAGGTCAAGCGAAATGCGAAGCGCTTCATGTTCGGCATCGCCAGCGGCATTGCCGCAAATGCCTTCCGACAGCCCTATTCGACGAAGGTCGCCTTGCACTACAAGGGGCCAGGCCTGCTCCAACGGAGTCACCTGAAGGAGCTTACCGTGATTGACAGGAGCGACCCGGGCATCCCCAGGGAGGTGCTGCAATATCTGGGCGACGGTTCGGACATGATCCAGATGTGATATGCTAACTGACTAACTGCATTACTCGTCGGCTCTATGCTCGGCCTTGGGCGAACCCGGCTTTGCTACCGGGTCAGTCGCTTTTGCCGATCTGTTCATGTCTCGGATTGCCAACAAGCCGATCACGGTGTGATTGGTGCCCGAGACGTATCAGACCCTACAGGTGACAGCAAAGAGAAGGCGGGCAACTGGTTGCCCGCCTTTCAATGTGACGAAAGTCCTGGGAGGACATCAGACGAGCAACAAACCCTCAGACTCAACTTGCCGATGGAGGCTGGAGCCCAATTCGCTGCTGTTCTTTATATGCATGAGTTACTCCCTGAGCCTGTGGGGGCGCAACTTCGCACGGACAAGGTTTGTGAAGCGACAATATGCATGACGGGCGCCTTCTAACGTCAGCTGAAATCGGACTTCCATGTCCAACGGGTATTTGCGTCATCGCAACAGAGCGCCGGCAGGTGATGGCAAGCCGATAGCCGGACCGCCCAAAACCTGCATGAGCAATCAGAGCCATTGTGTCCACTATGAAAATGGCCGGCAAAGCTGTCGGTCCTTGCAGTGAGTTTCCGGCAGTCTAGGCGTTCAGGACAAGCTCGTTCAGAGCCAACCGATGAAGCGACGGAGTCGCCGCGGCAAGGACTGGGCCTCCTTCCTCAGCTCGGCCGCCGTCGAGACGCGTGATCACGCCCCCCGCCTTCTCAATGATCGGGATCAGCGCCACGATGTCGTAGGGCTGCAGGGAAGGTTCAACCGCCAGGTCGATCCGGCCCGCCGCCAGCATGGCGAAGGCGTAACATTCCCCACCGTACCGGGTCATCTTGACGGCGCTGTTCAGCCGCTCGAAGCCAGCTTTGAGATCGGCGTGAAAATGTTCAGGCGAGTTGGTGTGGAGGATGGCATCGGACAGCGTGTCGATGCCGCGCGTCCTGAGTGGCTGTGGCTCGCCGCCGCGCTGACGCCATGCGCCAGTCGCGTCCGCCCAGAACCGCTCGCCGATATACGGCTGGCTGAGCATGCCCATCTCTGCGCGCCCGCGATTCGTCAGGCCGATGAGGGTTCCCCAGACGGGAATGCCGCAGATAAAAGGTCGAGTTCCGTCGACGGGATCGAGCACCCAACGCCAGTCGCTGTCGCCGCCCGTTTCACCGAATTCCTCGCCAAGCACCGAATGGTTTGGAAATTCTGCCGTTATGGCTGCACGCAAGGCGATCTCGGCTTCCCGATCCGCCTCGGTCACCGGATCGAATCTGTACCCAGGCTTCGGCTTGGTCTCGACGGCAAGCTCGACCAGATAGCGCGGCAGAGTCTCGGCATCCGCCAGATCAGCGAGACGGTGCAAGAATGTTGAGTCGGGTAGCTTCGACATGATTTCCTTCCGATTATGTGATGCGGCTGCGTTTAGGGCCCGTTCGGCCCAATTCTATTGATTTTCTTGCATCTGCCTTTTGGCGGAAACAAATCCGTGCTTGGCCGCGATGAAGTCGGCTGCCCGCTCCGCGATCATTATGGCAACGCCGTTGGTATTGCCGGAAACAAGATTTGGACCGGCTGAATTGTCACAGACACGCAGCCCATCGATCCCGTGAACGCGCAGTTCGGGATCGACGACGGCCATATCGTCGCTGCCCATCTTGCAAGTACCCATCGGATGGAGCGCCGCGTGCGCCTGACTTTTGACGTAGGCTAGGATTTCCGCCCGACCCCGGAGAGACCCTGGCGCATATTCTCTCGAAAGGTATTTTGCGATAGCTGGCTGTGACATGATCTCTCGCCCGAACTCGACCCCCTCGCACATGACGTCGAGATCATATTGTTCCTGCAGATAGTTCGGCCGGATGATCGGCGCCTCAAGAGGATCTCCGCTCCTCAATTCGACCCAGCCGCTTGAGCGTGGCCGGGTCTGGCAAATGTTTAGCGTCGTTCCGTTGCCGCCGGGAACCGTGTCAAGGCCCGCTTCGACGCCGGCGCCCGGCATGAAACAACACTGCAGGTCGGGGCGGTCGTCATTGAGCGAGGATCGAAAGAAGGCGCCGCCCTCGACGACGTTCGCCGTGCATGGGCCCCGCCTGAAAAGAAGGTATTCAAGCCCGGCCAGGAATTGCCAATGCGGCTTCTTGTATCTGTCGTAGCTAAACGGCCCGTTCACCTCGTGGATCAGCGAAACCTCGATGTGATCCTGCAGGTTCCGTCCCACTCCCGGCAAATGCTGGGTGACGGGAATGCCAAGCCGCATAAGTTGGTCGGCATTGCCGAGGCCTGAAAGCAAAAGCAGTCTTGGCGTGTTGATGGCGCCGGCGGTCACGATCACCTCGCTGCCTGCGAGCAACAGAGTGCGCCTGCCGTTGACCAGCGCCTCGACCCCTACGGCGCGCTTTCCCGTGAAGATGATCCGCAGCACGCGAACGCCGGTTTTGACCACAAGGTTCCGGCGATTGCGCGCAGGTCCAAGGTAGCTGACCGCGGTGCTACCGCGGCGACCGCCGCGTGCGTTGATCTGGTAGAAGCCGCAGCCTTCCTGGTCGCCCGAGTTGAAATCTGGATTGTATCTCAAGCCCGCCTGCTGGCATGCCTGTACCCATATGCGGCTCATGGGATGAGTGAACTGCTGGTCTGAAACGGGGAGGGGGCCGTCGGTGCCATGCACTTCATTGGCGAAGCGGTCGTTGGATTCGCACCGCTTGTAATAGGGAAGGACGTCATTCCAGCCCCAACCCTCGGCGCCCGCGTCGCGCCATTCGTCGTAGTCGCGCGGCTGGCCCCTTAGATATACCATGGCGTTGACGGAACTGCCGCCACCCAGCACCCGCGCCTGAACCATGGTTGGCTCGGGATCGCCCAGATGCTCGGCATTGGGAGACCACCGATAGGGTTTGACGAGATTGCCCTTGCTGGTCTTGTAAAACGTCACCGGAATATGGATCCAGGGACTGCTGTCCTTTGGCCCTTCCTCAAGCAGCAGCACCGAGGCATCCGGATCCTCGCTCAGACGCGACGCCAGCACGCATCCCGACGAGCCCCCGCCGACGATTATGAAGTCAGCCGCGGTTCGCATGCAAAATCCAGTCTCCAAAATGAGAGTAACCACAAAGCCCGGTCCCCAGGACGGCAACTGCGGTGTCTCGGCTTCGTGACGCGTTCATTTGCAAGCGTCGGCGCCTGATCACCAACCCGTTCAGGCGGCCTGAAGACGGCCCCCCGCATCGGAAGCCAGGCGACGAACTGCGCTTGCTGCACGCGCGAGGACCTCTCGTGCGAGTTTGCCAGTCTGGACACTCGCGACGATGCAATTCGCTACCTCGTCGACCTGTGGTCCGGACGCCAACAAAAGGAGGTCAACGCCAGCTTTCAGCGACGCCACCGCCGTTTCCGGAACGGTCCGGCCGCGCAGCGTCCCGGGCAGATCGAGATCGTCCGAAACGATCAGGCCTTGAAACCGGTGGGTCTCGCGAAGCAACGCCACCACCTTCGCTGAGGTCGAGGAAGGCTCGCCCGGATCGATCGCATCCACGGGTATCGGTCCGGTCATGACGGCCCGCACACCCGCGGCAATGGCCGCGTCGAAGCAGCTAAGATTGGGTCTGAGATCATCCAGCGCGGCGGTGACCGTCGCACTGGCGCTGTCATGGGGATCCTCGGGTACATGGGGGTGACCGGGAAAGTGCTTCGCCGTTGCCGCGACACCCTGTCTCTGTACTCCGCGAATGAACGCAGAGGTGGCGCGACCGACGAGATCGGCGTCCGCGGAGAAGGTGCGGTCACGCAGCCAGGGATTGCTTCCGCTCACCAAGTCGAGCACAGGTGCGAGGAAAAAGTTGACGCCGCATGCCCTTGCCGCGCGGGCAGCCTCGACCCCAAAATGCTCTATTTCGGCGTCCTTCATTTCCAGGACCTCGCGCGGGTGAGGAAGCTGGGGGGCAAGCTTGTGGAGGCGGTGGACCCCTCCCAGCTCGTAGTCGATCGCGATCAGCACGTCGCCAGCAAGCGACCGGGCGCGGTTGTGATAGTCAAAAAGAAGCTCGCGCGTCTCCGTTTGCTGCCTGTCTCTAGACATGCGACGCGCAACGTATTCCTCGCGGGTCGAGCCGAGCAGCGAAGCGACGCCGCCGGCATCGAAGAAAGACCTCGAGGCGTCCGTAAAATCAGCCCTTTCAAAGGCGGGCAGAAGTACTGCATAAGCGTCGCGTGCGATCTCATCCACCGTTGTGCATTCCTTGTTGTTTCCGCCCTCAAGGCTTCGTCCGAACGAGATAGCTCAAACGACATCGGACATTCATTCACAGTGTTGACGGCTTGCCTGCTCAGGAGCGGGGGAACGAAACCCATGACTTCGAAGCTGAAGATCTGACGCTGATCTCGGACAGCAGAACGCCCCGCAGCCCTTCGTACACATCCGGGATCGGCACGGGGAGCACTTCTCGCCAGTTTCGGCCGGCTTCCAGCGCCGTCGCATAGTCGCTGTACAGGACCGCAAGGGCCTCGAGGTAGCCTTCAGGAGACCCCGCCGGCAGACTGGTCGCAAGATTCGCGTCCGAGGAGATGTCGGCGTGGCCTCGACGATAGGTAAGGTCGCTTTCGCCGAGCCGGGACATTGTTAGCGTCTCCGGCGCCTCCTGACGCCACTCGAGAGTGGCCTTAGAGCCGACGATCTTGAAACGCAGGCCGTTGCGGTGGCCTGGAGCGGCAAAAGAGGACCACAACACACCGTTGGCGCCGCCCTCGAATTCGAGCTGAACGACATCGGTGTCGTCCAGGCCGAAGGAGTCGACGGTTTGCAGCAAATTGGCGTTGAGTGCGGTGCACCGGAGACCAGAAACAAATTCGAGGATGTTAAAGGCGTGTGTTCCGATGTCCCCCAGCGCGCCCGTCGGTCCCGCCTTTTCGGGGTCGCCTCGCCATATCCCGCCTTTGCCCAGTTTCGAGGGGTCGTTGACCAGCCATTCCAGGAGATACTCCACATGCATGAAGCGAACCTGCCCGATCTCCCCCGCGCGGACGCGAGCGCGAGCATCTCGAACCATCGGATAGCCTGTGTAGGTGTATGTCACGGCAAAGAACGTCTCGTTTGCGGCCGCGATCCGTTGGAGCTCGCGCGCCTGCTCCGATGAGTGGACCAGCGGCTTTTCGCAGATGACAGGGATACCCGCCTCGAGAAAGGATTTGCATGGCTCGAAATGAAGATGGTTGGGCGTTACGATGATCGCGACTTCGATGCCGTCATCTCGTGCCGCTTCAGCGGCTGCCATGTCAGTGAAGCTGAGGTAGGTGCGGTCCCGAGCCACCCCAAGCGCCTCGCCGGCTTCAATGCTGGTTTGTCGGTCGGACGAGAACGAGCCTGCGACCAATTCGAACCGATTGGTTAGCCGCATGGCAGTTCTATGCCGGCTTGCAAAAAAGGAACCTCGCCCTCCTCCCACCATGCCCGCGCGAAGGCGACGTCTGCCGGGGATATCGTCTGTGAGAAGGTTCATGGATACCCTTGCGCGTTCCGGCCCGGCTCTGGGCTGACCGGGAGAACCGGTAGACCGGCACCGAATCCGTTCAATCGGCAGCGGCTGCACCGAGACGATTGAAGGCATCCTTCCACTCCGTGAAAAGAGCGACAAGTTCGCACGTCGCCAATCAGTGACGCACAGTGATGCGATCGGTTACGCAGTTCGATCAATCGAATGAGAGCCGAGCGCTCCTTTGCGATCGCCGCAACGGCATCATGCTGGCTCGACAACACGCCAAACGCGCAGGCATCTCCTGCAGGCAGCAGCGGCGACCGCCACGATGAGCTGAGAATCAGTCCTGCCGATCCTGAAGTTCATTCCAAGGCTCGTCGGCAGCATCAAGCGTCGTCGCCTGCCGCGCGCGCTCATGTCATAGGTCGGTTCACGACGACATTGCGGCGTGGGGCGCTTGGGATCTATATCCGATTTGCATTCCCCGAACAGAAAGTCGCCCAGGTTCGTCCTAAGGATTTCTGGATATGCTTACAGAAGAACGCCAGGCCGTCATTCGCTTCAGGTTGGCCGAGCATGGCAGGGTCCTGGCCAAAGCGCTTGCGCTCGAGTTCCGTGTCTCTGAAGACACTGTGCGCCGCGACCTGCGCGATCTTGCCAGAGCCGGACTTTGCCGCAGGGTCTATGGCGGAGCGTTGGTCAGGTCATCGGAGGCCAAAGCCGGGCCTGAGCGGTTGAGGACCTCGACCACGGATCTCGCGCGGCTGGCTGCCGCCGCAGCGAAGCTCGTTCAACCGAACGCGACGATCATGATGGACCACGCAGCCCTCAGCGTTGCTTTCGCCGCCGCTTTACCCCGCCACCTGTCTTTGACGATTGTAACAAATTCCCCAAATGTCGCGGCTGCACTGGAAGGGCATCGTCAAGCCGGCGTCGTTCTTGTGGGCGGCCTGTACGACCACGGCAAAAGATGCTGTCTTGGAGCTGCCGCCCTTTCGCAATTGGAGCAGTTTAACGCCGACGTCTTCCTTGTCAGTGATTGCGCGGTGCATGCTGCGGTCGGATTGACCGCATTCGATCTTGCCGACGCTGAAATCAAACGCGTGATGTGCCGGCGAAGTGCCGCTCGGGTGGTTTTGGCTACCGTCGACAGCATGTCGAGGGTCGCGCCCTTTCAAGTTTCGGGACCTGGAGAGATCGACCATTTGGTCGTAGGGGGCCAGCTAAATGCCGACACCCTCGAATTGTTTAGCGAGCAGGGCACGATGATCCACTGCGCATAGGACGGTCTAATCGAAGCCTCGACGATCGACGACCTAGGAACCTACAACAAGATCCTGCATGAGCGTTTTGAGATCACGAGCGACATCGTAGCTGTTCATCTGATGCTGCCTGTTGCAAAACAGCTCGCAACTCCACCAGCCATCGTAGCCGGTCGATTTCACTGCAGACACCCACTCTCCCAGGTTCAATACGCCCTTGCCCGTTTCGACATCGCGGAGAATAGGCTCGTTGGGAACTCCGCCCGCAAACGGCAGCGAGTCGCAGATGTGTACGCCGTAAATCAAATCCTTGTCCAATCGCGAGATTTGTTCGGGTCCATCGCCTGAGGTGTAACAGTGCCAGAAGTCGACAACGAGACGTATGTTGTCGCGGGCTGCTTTCCTGATCGTACGAAGCTGCCTGTCAAGCGTGTTGAGCGGCGTCCAGGACAGCGCTTCATGGTAGATGACCAGGTTGCGCTGGGCGGCGATGTCGGCGACCGCGGCCAATCCAGACGCCGTGATGTCGATCTGCTCTTCTATGGGCAGGCCGACAACGCCTCGGTAGAGATCGGGTCGCCGAGTAACGCTGCTGGGATCGAGAGCCTCGAGACTGATAGGACCCGTAATGACCTGAATGCCCTTTGATCCGACCTCCGAGGCAAGATTCGTCAACTCTTCGGCGTCCTTCAGCAAGTCCCTTCGGGCGTCGCCGTAGCGTTCCACATCGAGAAGAAATCCAACGCCGGGAATGAAGGTCTCACCGATTAAGTGACGCAGGTCCTGCGGGCTGAAACCAGCGTCCAGGAAAGCCCGAATCTTTGCGCCGGAGGCTTCCAGCCCGTCGAAACCGATCTCATGTGCGATATCGAGGTCAAGCGCAAGCGTGCCATATCGCGCCACGAGTGCATGCAGGACAATCTGATTGCTCTTCGACATGAGGTCCACCTTTGCAAAGTGGTTGACACTACCAGCAAGCAAGCCATACGCCATGTTGAGGCGGAATTGCGCGATAGTGCGAATTCTTGCGCGATTTGCAGCACTTATCGCGCTACATCGCGTCGAAAAATCTTCTGGAAACCGGATGCGTCTTTGCGCTTGACTGGAGCCCGCCTCGGCATATTTCGCCCATCGGCGGCCGGAAATGGACAACCTCTACTGTCGCAACTCTTCTCGGATAGCGCGCCACATTGCTTCGAATAATCCTACCCTGCGAACTTGTCGCGGGCGATCCACAGCTGCTTACTAAGAGCATGGACGAGGGCATATCTCGCAACCGCCTCGTCAGCCAAAAGATAAGAGGGTCGAACAATGAAACTGACCGGTGGGCAGATCGTCGCAAGAGCGCTCAAGGAATATGGCGTCGAATATGTGGCTGGCGTACCTGGACATGGCATCTGGGCCCTGTTCGATGCTTTTCTCGAGGAAGGCTCGCAGCTGCCCTTTATCCAGGTCATGCATGAACAGAGCGCCGTTCATATGGCGGACGGCTATTTCCGCGCCAGCGGCAAGCCCATGGCATGCTCGACGTCCGTAGGACCCGGTGCCACCAACACGATCATTGGTCTTGCGACAGCCTACTGTGACTCGACTTCCTTGTTCTATGTCTCGGGCTCGCCACAGACCTACATGCATGGCCACGGCACCATGCAGGAGATCGAACGCCAGCAGGACAACGCCTTTGCGCGCATCACCGAGCAGGTGACCAAGCGCGCCTGGCAGGCGCAATCCGTCCAGGTTCTACCGACCATCATGCATCGCGCCTTCAACGAGATGCTGACCGGTCGTCCAGGCCCTGTGCACGTCGAGGTGCCGATGGACGTGCAGGTCGAGGCGGCGGACGTCAGCATCCATCCGCTGGACAAGCGCCTGCCGATCGGTGTGGCCTACCCGGATCCAAGCGCGATCGAGGCGGCGGTAAAGCTTCTGTTGAACGCCGAACGGCCGGTCATCGTCGCCGGTGGCGGCGCCATCACAGCCAACGCTTCGAACGAATTGACACGTTTGGCCGAGCGGCTCGGCGCGGCAGTTTCAATCACCTGGAACGGCAAGGGCGCCATCTCGGAAGATCATGAGCTCTTCATAGGCGCGGTCGGTCAGACCGGCACGACATGTGGCAACAAGATCACCGCGTCCGCTGACGTCGTGATCTCTGTCGGCTGCCGCTTCACAGATTGGTCGGCGTCCTCCTACGCCAAGGGCGTCTCGTTCTCGATCCCCCCAGGCAAGCTGATCCACATCGATCTTGACCCGCGTGAGATCGGCAAAACCTATCCGACCGAGGTTGGCATCGTTTCGGACGCAAAGGTGGCGTTGGAGGCAATTCTGGCGCTGCTGTCGGAGGCGGATGCCAAAAAGGCCCTGGCCAAACGCGAGACGTTCCTGGCCGACGTCCAGAAGGCGAAGGCCGACTGGATCGCCCAGGTGTCGCCGCGCGAAAACAGCCGCGAAACGCCCTTCACATCGCAGCGTCCGCTGGTCGCTTTGCGCAAGGTCCTCGACCGCAATGGTATCGTGGTTGTGGGTTCGGGCAACACCCAGGGTTCGGTGAAGCAAAGCTTCCCGGTCTACGAGCCTCGCACCCATCTGACTTCCGGCTCCTATTCGCCGATGGGCTGGGCGGTCCCGGCAGCGTTGGGCGCCAAGCTCGCATGCCCGGATCGTCAGGTCGTGGCGATCGTCGGCGACGGCGACTTCATGATGTCGCTGCCCGAAATGGGCACTGCCGTTATGAACGGCATCAATGTGGTGTTCCTCGTGTTGAACAACTCCGGCTACATGTCGATCCGTGGTGGCCAGCGCAAGTTCATGGGACGCCACATCGCTTCTGAATTTACCCATCACTCCGGCAACGGCCAGCCTTACTCTGCCGATATCACGGCTTCCGCCCGCGCCTTCGGGCTCGAGGCCTGGAAAGTCGAGAAGGATGAAGACCTTGAAAGCAGCTTGAAGGCAGCCTTGGAATGCGGCGGCCCGGCTCTTGTCGAGGTCATTGTCTCACGCGACGCGGCGGGACCGTTCGCGACCGGCTGGTGGGATTTCCCGTCGCCTGCTTACTACGAAAAAGAACAGGCCGGATACGCCGAGATGCGCGCACGCGAGCAGCATCTCTAGCAAGCAGGAGGGCGGCGAGCGCCCTCCCACATCGCCAACCATCACGTTCGGTAGTGCGGCGCGCACGCGCGTACGCAAAGCAAGAGATATTGCCATGATACGCACCTTCAAGCCCGCCAAAGGCAATGTCGCTGACGATGGCCAGCCGGCCGTGACCGCGACGGTTCAGGCCTTGCTGGCCCAGATTGAGAAGGGCGGCGACAAGGCCGTGCGCGAATTGTCCGTTCGCTTCGACAAGTTCGACAGGGATGACTATCGCCTGACCAAGGCCGAGATCGACGGATGCATCAACGCGTTGACCAAGCGCGAACGCGAGGATCTCGATTTCGCGCAGGACCAGGTGCGCAGGTTCGCCGAAGCCCAGCGCGAGACCATTCTAGATCTGGAGATCGAAACGCTGCCGGGAGTTGTCCTGGGCCACAAGAACGTACCGATCCAGAATGTCGGATGCTACGTGCCGGGCGGGAAGTATCCGCTGCTTGCATCCGCCCATATGACCGTCTTGACCGCCCGAGTGGCTGGCTGCGAGCGCGTCATCACCTGCGCCCCGCCGTTTCGGGGCAAGATCGCCGAGAAGATTGTCGCCGCCCAGGCGCTCGCAGGTGCCGACGAGATCTACTGTCTCGGCGGCGTCCAGGCGATCGCCGCCATGGCCTACGGCACGGAGACGATCGCTCCCGTCGATATCCTGGCCGGCCCCGGCAATGCCTATGTCGCAGAAGCCAAACGGCTGCTGTTCGGCAAGGTCGGCATCGACCTTTTCGCCGGCCCGACCGAGACCCTTGTAATCGCCGACGACAGCGTGGACGGCGAGATCGTGGCGACCGACCTGCTTGGCCAGGCCGAGCATGGCGTAAATTCTCCCGCTTTGCTGATCACCAATTCCGAGAAGCTAGCCCGCGACACGCTGGATGAAATCGAGCGGCTGCTCAAAATTCTGCCGACTGCGGCTGTCGCGGCCAAAGCGTGGGAGGATTTCGGCGAGATCATCCTGTGCGATACGGTCGACGAGATGGTGGCCGAGGCCGATCGCATCGCCTCCGAGCATGTCCAGGTCATGACACGTGATCCGGACTACTTCCTTGAGAAGATGAAGAACTATGGCGCGCTGTTTCTCGGTGCCCGCACGAATGTGTCGTTTGGCGACAAGGTCATCGGCACCAACCATACGCTACCGACCAACAAGGCCGCGCGTTACACGGGCGGGCTCTGGGTCGGCAAGTTCCTCAAGACCTGCACCTATCAGCGCATTCTGACCGACGAGGCATCGGCCCTGATCGGAGAGTACGGCTCGCGTCTCTGCCTGATGGAAGGGTTCGCCGGGCACGCCGAACAAGCCAACATTCGGGTCCGCCGCTACGGCAGAAAGAACGTCGGCTATGCCATGCCGGCTGATCCAAGCTGACTCCAACCCGCCCGATAACAGCGAAATGCGACCGGGCATTTCAACCTCAACAGGGGAATGACGATGACCAAACTCAAAAGAATTCTGCTCGCCGCCGCGCTGGGACTGCCCTTCGCGGGCCAGGCAATGGCACAAACCAAAATCGAAGGCCTGCATGTCTGGACGTCGGCGAGTGAAGTCGGTGCCCTGAAAGTGATTACCGACAAGCTCAAGACCATGGGCTTCGAGTGGCAGGATAGCGCGGTTGGCGGTGCCAATGGCGCCAATGCCCAGCAGGCACTTCGCACCCGCGTTGCCGCCGGCAATCCGCCTGCCGTCATGCAGTTCCTCGGCTTCGAGGGACTGGGCTGGGCCAAGGAAGGCGTGCTTCGTTCATTGAATGACCTCTACGCCAAGAACGGCTGGAAAGACGCCCTCCCGCCGGTCATGCTGCAATTCCTGCAGCAGGATGACACCTTTTTCTCGACCCCGATCAACATGCATCGCCAGAACTGGGTTTGGGCGAACAAGGCTGTCTTCGACAAGGCCGGGATCGCCATTCCCACAAGCTGGGACGAGCTGATTGCCAGTGCCGAAAAGCTGAAGGCGATTGGTGTCACGCCGATCGCGATGAGCGATGAGAGCTGGCAGATCGAAGAGCTGTTCGAGTCCATGCTCATCGACGTGAACGGCCCGGATTTCTACAAGAAAGCTGCCATCGATCTCGATGAAACGGCGCTGTCCAGCCCTGAGATGATCAAGACGTTTGAACTTCTGGGCAAGGTGCGTGGATTGCATGACGCCGGGTTCACCGGCCGTGACTGGGCGGCTGCGACCAATCTGGTCGCCAACGGCCAGGCCGGCATGCAGATCATGGGCGATTGGGCGAAGGGTGAATTCCTTGCCAAGGGGATGAAGCCGGGCGTCGATTTCCTCTGCTTTCCGACGCCGACCGCCACGCCGAACTACAAGTTCGTGTTCGATACATTCGGCGGCTTCAAGATCAAAAATGCCGATATCGAAAAAGGGCAGGACGCGGTTGCGGAAGCGATCATGGACCCCGAGGTTCAGAAGAAGTTCAATCTGATCAAAGGCTCGATCCCGGCTCGTCTCGATGTGCCGATGGACGACTTTGACGACTGCGCCAAGCGCAGCTTTTCGGATCGCGTCGCTGCCATCAAGAACAACGCAATCTACGGATCGCTCACCGACGGCTTTGCTGTCGAGCCGCGCTTCTCGGGCGTGTTCCAGGACGTCGTCGGCAAGTTTTTCGTCACCGATATGAGTGCGGAAGACGCGGTCAAATCGTTGGTCGACGGGATCAACAACGCACGCTGAGGCGTGCGTTCGCTGCCGGGGCAATGTCTCCCATGAGGTCCCGGCAGCGCCTTGCTAGCAGCTCCATTGACCCAATCCGAGGGCAAGCCGATGAGCAGATCCATCCCTTTATCGAACCGTATCGAGAATTGGCTGCCACGGCTGGTGCTGGCGCCCAGCCTCTTGGTTGTCCTGGTTGCGGTCTACTTGTTCATCTGCTGGACGGGTTGGATCTCGCTCTCATCTTCCATGATCGTGCCGAAATACGATTTCGTCGGCCTCAATCAGTATGTCCGCCTGTGGTCGACGCCGCGCTGGCACACGGCCGTGTTCAATCTCTTCGTCTTTTCAACACTCTTCCTGGCTCTGACCACGGGGCTCGGACTGCTGATGGCAATCCTTCTCGATCAGAAGATCCGGGTGGAAGGCACATTGCGGGCGATTTTTCTTTACCCGATGGCGCTGTCCTTCATCGTCACCGGCACAGCCTGGAAATGGATTCTCAATCCCGCCCTGGGCGTGCAGAAAGTGGTCAATGACCTTGGCTGGACCAGCTTTGTGTTTGACTGGATCGCACAGCCGACTTTCGCGATCTATTGCGTGGTGATTGCCGCAGTATGGCAATCGACCGGCTTCGCCATGGCGATCTTCCTGGCCGGACTGCGCGGCATCGACAATTCGGTCATCAAGGCCGCCCAGATCGAAGGTGCAAGCCTGCCGCTGATCTACCGGACAATCGTCGTGCCGATGCTGCGCCCGGCCTTCCTGAGCGTGATCGTTCTGCTCAGCTACATTGCGATCAAGAGCTTCGATCTCATTCTGGCGCTAACCAACACCGGCCCCGGCTCCGCCACCGAGATGCCTTCCACCTTCATGTACTCCGCCACCTTCCGGCGTGACCAGATGGGCGTTGGCGCAGCCAGCGCGATGATGATGCTGATGACCGTCGCCGCGATCATCGTTCCGTATCTCTATTCAGAGCTGAAGGAGTCCCGCGATGGCCAGTAATGCCGCGTCCTTGGCTAGCAATTCCACGCCCTTGGCCACGAAAGCCGCGTCCTTCCGTCGGCAGCATCGGATCGGTCGCGCCGTCATCTACGGCAGTCTGTTTTTCATGGCTGCGTTCTACCTGATGCCGCTATGGGTGATGATCACCACTTCGGTGAAACACCTTGATGAGATCTATGCCGGCTCCTTCATCGGCCTGCCGCAGCAAATCAGCTTCGACGCCTGGCGCACCGCCTGGTCGGAGGCTTGCAACGGAACGGCCTGCAAAGGGCTGAAACCCTATTTCATCAACTCGCTGCTGTTGACGATCCCGGCAGTGATCATGTCGACCGGCATCGGTGCGATCAACGGTTATGTCATCACCAAATGGCGGTTTCCTGGCTCCAACGTGATTTTCGGGCTGCTGTTGTTCGGTTGCTTCCTGCCTTTTCAGGCAGTGATTCTTCCCATGGCGCAAACCTTGGGGATCCTTGGTCTGGCAGGGTCTCTTCCGGGGCTCGTGCTGGTCCATACAGTCTACGGGATTGCGTTCACCACGCTGTTTTTCCGCAATTATTTCGTCAGCATTCCCGATGAACTCGTAAGAGCAGCGAAGATCGACGGTGCGGGGTTCATCAGGATCTTCGTATCGATCATGCTGCCGGCGGCGCTGCCGATCATCGTCGTGTCCTGTATCTGGCAGTTCACCCAGATCTGGAACGACTACCTGTTTGGGGCGTCATTCACCGCCGGCGAAAATGCACCCATCACCGTAGCGCTCAACAACATCGTCAACGTCTCGATGGGTCGCAAGGAATACAACGTCGACATGGCTGCCGCCATGATCGCCGCGCTTCCGACCCTCTTTGTCTACGTCGTCGCTGGACGATATTTCGTGCGCGGCCTTACCGCCGGCGCCGTGAAAGGCTGATGCTATGTCAACTCTCGAAATCGATCGTGCCCGTAAGCTCTATGGTGAACTCGAAGTCCTGAAGGAAGTCAGCATCTCCATCGGCACCGGTGACTTCCTCGTACTGCTGGGCCCATCGGGCTGCGGCAAGTCAACGCTGCTCAACATGATCGCGGGATTGGAAGAGATATCGGGCGGCGAGATCCGTATTGCTGGCAAGGTGGTCAACGATCTTTCCCCGAAAGACCGGGATATCGCGATGGTATTCCAGTCCTACGCGCTCTATCCCACGATGACCGTGCGCCAGAACATCGAGTTCGGCATGAAGATACGCAGAGTGTCGCAGGCCGAGCGCGACAAAGCCGTGAAGACCGCGGCCGATCTGCTCCAGATGACGCATCTTCTGGACAGGAAGCCCTCGCAGCTTTCCGGCGGCCAGCGCCAGCGCGTAGCGATGGGGCGCGCGATTGTGCGTCAACCGAAGCTGTTTTTGTTCGACGAACCTTTGTCCAACCTGGACGCCAAATTGCGTGTCGACATGCGCACCGAGATCAAGCGCCTCCACGCACGACTGGGAACCACCATCGTATATGTCACCCACGACCAGATCGAGGCCATGACGCTCGCCACGCGCGTCGCAGTGATGAAGGATGGCGTGGTCCAGCACCTTGACGATCCGCAGTCGGTCTACGACAGGCCGGCGAACGTATATGTGGCCAAGTTCGTCGGGTCGCCATCGATGAACATCATTCCGGCGCGCCTTGAGGTGGAAGACGGCAGGCCCGTTGCGGTGATCGACATCCCGGGCGCGGCGACAGCCCGCCTCTCGGGCATTTCTTTATCTTCACAGGCGGCAGCCAAATACGCTGGGCGCAGTGTTCTGGTGGGCATTCGTCCGGAGTTGTTCAGCGTCGCCGGCGAGCAAGCCTCGCAAGCGCTCACGGTAAACATCGATGTTGTCGAGCCCACGGGCCCCGATACGCTCGCCCTGTTCCAGGCAGGCGGGGTCGAGGTCACGGCCCGGGTGCCGCCAAGGGCCGTGGCAGCCCGGACTTCGGCGACCCTCGCGGTCGATACTGGCAAGATCGTGCTGTTCGATGCCGACAATGAGCAACGCATAGACTGAGGCATCGACGTGGATCAAACAGCTGATATCGTCATTATCGGGTCGGGCATAGGAGGCGCTTCCCTGGCCTACAGCTTGGCCGACACCGGCAGGCGCATTGTGATTCTGGAACGTGGCGAGCACCTGCGCGACGCGCCCCAGGCGCGCGACGACCGGGCTATATTCCTCGAGGGCTTCTACCGTTCGACCGAAGAGTGGCTCGGCGACGATGGGCAGGCTTTCCTGCCTGGCAATTACTACTATGTCGGAGGCAATTCCAAATTCTTCGGCGCGGTCATGTACCGCTACAGGCTCGAGGATTTCTCGCCCCGGCCCCACATGGACGGCGCCTCACCTGGATGGCCGATCACCTACGAGGAGCTTGAGCCCTGGTATGAGCGAGCCGAGGCGATTTTCAAGGTGCGGGGTGACCCCTCGCAGGATCCCACCGAGCCGCCGCGCATCAGTCCTTACCGTTTTCCGCCGGTACCCGACGAGCCGGCCATAGCGGCCGTGCGCGCTCGCCTCAAGGAGGCGGGGATCCACCCATCCAGCCTTCCCCTGGCTATCGACATCAATGAGTGGCTTCGCCGCGCTAAGACCGGTTGGGATGCGTTTCCCAATACGGGTTTCGGCAAGATCGACGCCGAGGTTGGACCACTGACAGCCGCTTTGGATAGCAGCAACGTCAGCCTCGTGACCGGGGCCAATGTTGTGCGGCTGGAAACCGATCCGGCGGGTCGCAAGGTGACTGCGGCAGTTTTTTTGAAGGATGGTGTTGAGCGCCGCATTAGCGCTGGCATCTTCGCCGTTGCGGCCGGCGCGGTCCAGAGCGCGGCACTCTTGCTGCGCTCGGCGAATGCTACGCATCCGCGTGGGCTGGCCAACGGCTCCGACCAACTCGGCCGCAACTTCATGAACCACAACACCACCGCAATGCTGGCGATCGACCCGCGGTCGGCCAATACGTCGGTTTACCAGAAGACCCTAGCATTCAACGATTTCTACAATGCCGATCCGGAGACCGGTTTCCCGCTTGGCAACGTACAATTGCTTGGTCATATCACAGGCAACATCCTCAAGGCGAACGCGCCCTTGCTGCCACGCTGGCTGGCGGGGCTCATAGCCCGCAATTGCTATGGCTGGTTCTTGACGAGCGAGGACCTGCCCAACCCAGAGAGCCGGGTCACAGTTCAGAATGACCGCATCGTCATGCATTGGGTCCGCAGCAACATGCGAGCGCACGAGCTGCTGATCCGCAGGACACGAGGCGTGATGCGAAGGGCGGGCTTCCCCATCGTTCTTACTCGAACCTTCGGCAGAAAGACGACCTCACACCAGTGCGGCACTGCCCGACTTGGAAACAGTCCGGAGACATCGGTTGTGTCGCCTGAGTGCCGCTCTCACGAAATCGAAAACCTCTATGTCACGGACGCCTCGATACTTCCCACCTCGGCGGCTGTTAACCCGGCACTGACCATCGCAGCGCTCGCCATAAAGGCTGGCGCGTCCATCAGCCGGTCGTGAGGGGGCAATCTCACGGTCTTGTCGGACACTCGGGTCTGCTTTCGTGACGCCAAGGGTTTTGTCTGAAGGAACTTTGCAATCATGTTTGCCGACCGCGTCGAATCGGATCTGATCGGTCCGCTGGATATCCCGGGCCACGTGCTCTACGGCGTGCACACCCGCCGGGCAGAGCAGAACTTCGATGTCTCGGGACTGCGGCTCAAGGATTTCCCCGAGCTCGTCCAGTCGATGGCGATGGTGAAAAAGGCCTCTTGTCTTGCAAACAGGGAGCTCGGACTCCTTTCCCCCGAAAAGGCTGAAGCCATCTCCAATGCCTGCGACGAGATCATCGAGCTGAGGGGGATCGAAGAGAACTTCCCCGTCGACATGATGCAGGGAGGTGCCGGTACCTCGACAAACATGAATGTCAACGAGGTTGTGGCGAACCTGGCCCTGATCAAGCTCAGCGCCAAAGTTGGCGACTACGCAAAGCTGCACCCCAATGACGACGTCAACCTCTCCCAGTCGACAAACGATGTGTATCCGACCGCGATTCGTCTGACGGTGTTGCGGGCCTGCGAAGGGCTTGTTTCGTCGCAAACCAGCTTGCGCGATGCCTTTTGTGCCAAGGCGCTGCGGCACGCAGATGCGCTCAAGGTTGGTCGAACCCAGCTCCAAGATGCGGTGCCGATGACAGTGGGGCAAGAGTTCGGAGCCTTTGCCGAGCTCATCGACGAAGATATCGTCCAGCTTCAGTCGGCTTCGAGGTTGCTGCTTGAAATCAACCTCGGGGGCTCGGCGATCGGCACCTCCATCAATGTGCCCCGTGAGTTCCCCAGGGTTGTTTGCGGTCATCTCTCGCAGATATCGGGCATCCAGCTCGTTGCTGCCCGAAACTTTATCGAGGCAACTTCGGATACCGGCGGCTTCGTTTCCTTTTCGGGAATGCTGAAGCGCATCGCGGTCAAGCTGACCAAGATCTGCAACGATTTGCGACTGCTTAGCAGCGGGCCGCTTGGCGGACTGGGCGAAATTCGATTGCCCCCCGTGCAGGCTGGCTCTTCGATCATGCCGGGCAAGATCAACCCGGTGATACCCGAGATGGTGAACCAACTCAGCTTCCAGGTCATCGGCAATGATCTTGCCGTGACCCTCGCCGCAAGCGCCGGGCAGCTCCAGTTGAATGCAATGGAGCCGGTGATCGTTTTGAACATCCTGCAATCCATGCGGCTGTTGACGAGAGGAATGCGGATCTTCAAAGAGCGCTGCGTGGACGGGATCGAAGTCGACGAGGATCGCTGCAAAGCCTTGTTGGACCAATCCCTTGCCTTGGCCACGCCGTTGGCGAAGCTCATCGGCTACAGCAAGGCTGCGGAACTGTCGAATCGCGCTTTGGCAGGCAAGAGAAATTTGCGCCAGATCGTTGAAGAGGAGGGTGTTCTGCTCCCTGAACAGATCGAGCAAATCTTCGGCAACAGTGCCGAGTTCGCGGGTCTCTCGAACGCCGTCTCGGCTTGAAGCGCTGACCGGCCCCGCTGCGGTAACCGATAGGAGGCATAGGCCTGCGCCAGCACCTCGGGGTGGCGGTCAGACGATCGTCGACCCTCTCGCTGTCTGTGTTGCCCCATGTTTCGGTGAGTGATATCGTTGTTTGGCAGGTGTAAAATACGAGTCGCTTCACCCGACTGTCGATGCGTATGCCCTGGACACGGCGGGTAGCGGGAATGCTCACTGAACATCTCTGATTGAGCGCTTGCTGGGGGAGGCTCTGGCCAGTTTTGTTTGCTGGCGTCTGCCCATACGCCTCATACGGAGTTGGCTAGTTGACGGAACCATCGCAAAATCTGACCGAGAAAGTCCGTTTCGACGCGGTCGACCGGACTATGGCGATACTGCGCGTCCTGGAAAAGGCGGAAGGGCCACTGTCTTTATCGGCGATCGCAAGGGAGGTTGACCTCGGTAAACCAACGACGTTGCGATACCTGGCAAGCCTGGTGGGCCATGGGGTCATCGAGCGCGTGGACGGGAACGGCTACACGTTGGGTATCGACCTGTTCATGCTGGGACAGAAGGCCTTGCACCGTCGTGACATTCGCGCCGTGGCTCGCCCTTATTTGCAGAAATTATATGAGCATTTCAATGAAACCATCAACTTGGCGCTGCTTGTCCGCCAGGAAGTCGTCGTCGTGGACAGCATTGAGACAACGCAGATGCTTAGGCAGGGCGGGGCGGTTGGTTCCGTAAATCCCTGGCATGCATCATCGCTGTCCAAAAGCATATTGGCGTGGCTCGATCGCGACGAGGCCAACCGAATGCTGCAGCGATGCAGTTTTGACCGTTACACCCCGCGGACATTGACCAGCGCAGCCAAGGTTCTGGCCGAGTTGCCGGAGATCGTCGAACTGGGTTACGCTGTGGACAATGAGGAGGCAACCACCGGAAGCAGGTGTGTCGGGGCAGCGATATTCGATGCCTCCGGCCGCCCGATAGGAGCAATCAGCATCTCCGGTCCGACGACCCGCATTGTTGACGATGCGATTTCGTCCGTTGGGACTCATCTGGTCGAGGTTACTGGGCAACTGTCGCGAGCAATTGGGTTCGCCGGCAAAAGAGATGCCGGCTCTCGCGCTTAAGGATCGGACGCGATCGCGCGTGGAGTTGCGGACTTTGGCAGCGGGATCGTCTACCTCGACATAGGCCGTGGGACGACGACCCCGCCAGCAAAGTGGCTACCGCAGTCCGGCGACCCTGAGAGCATCCTCGATGGCCGCTTTGTCAGCTTGGCCAATCCGGTCCAGCGGACGGATGGGCGTCCCAACATCCCGACCAAGCAGGCAGATCGCATATTTTATGCGTGTGGGAAAATTGGTTGCCTGACTGACTTCTCGGCAGATCGGGCCAATGGCTTTGGTCAACTGCATAGCTTCTGCGATATTGCCATCTTTGAAAGCCTGATAGATTTCGACATTCTGCTTCGGCAATACGGCATGAATGCCACAGATCGAAGCCTCCGCACCCATCACATAGCCAGCAAGTGTGATCGGATCATAACCGGCGGCTACTGTCACATGATCGCCAACAGTCTGCACAAGCTCCCCTATGTTCTGGAACACACACTTTATAGCAATTACTTCAGGCACCCGAGCGATCCTCTTCAACAGATCGACGGAGTAATTGAAATGGTCGTAAAAAACTATTGGCAACCCAGATGCGGCGGCCACATCCGTGATAAAGGCGAGCGCCGACTCGTCGGTGATGCCATTGTATGTCGGTGGGCAAAGCAGCAACGCGGCGGCCCCCGCCAGTTGCGCAAGCTTAGCCCGGTTAATGGCGTCCTTGGTCGTGTCCGGGATGATGCCGGCGATAACGCGCAGGTTGCTCTTGCTCGTCGCAGTTCGAATCAAAGACGCTAGTTCTTCAGCGCTCAGCTCGTTGCCGGATCCAGTACTTCCGCCAATGATGATCACCTTGATGCCGGATGCCTCCATGAACGAAAGTTCACGCTCAAAGCAATCGAGATCGATTGTCTCATCGCGGTTAAACGGCGTTACGATCGGTGTAATGACGCCTCGAACTTCTTCGCGCCTTAGTGCTTCAACCATTTTGCAGTTCCTGCTGAGAGGGATTGTTGTGAAACCGGTGGGATGTCGTGCCCAGTGTCGATGATGCGCTCGGAGGTCGATGCATCAAGTGTTTCATTCAGCGAAACAGCATATCGACTATCGCAAAATCGCGTGACCGCCGAGCCCTTGTCAAGGGGAATTTAGATGGGTGGTCCTGGCGGAAAGTTCGAACTATCGCAGAAGCCGCCAATATCTGCATCACATCGCGTCAGTTTCTTACCGAGTGCGCAATTGCTGGCGTTGTTCCATTGTATGAACCTCTGTACCGGTGAGCGGAAAACTATGATGTAAGATCACCGGGGCGGCGCGGGGACACAGGTTCTAAGCGCCTGTACTCATCGCAATTCGAAGATAGTTGGGAGAGGAAATGCGTAGTCGGTCTTTGTTACTGGGCGCAGCCATGTGCAGCATGATTTCTGCGACAGCCCACGCTGAAAACAAGTCTATCGAGGTCATCCATCATTGGGTGTCTGACAGTGAGGTGGCTGCCGTAAACACGATCAAGCAAGAGCTGGAAAAGCGCGGCGTCGTCTGGAAGGACACCGCCATAGGCGGTGCAAACGGCGCGAACGCCGAGCAGTCGCTCCGAGCTCGCATCGTCGCCGGCAATCCGCCTGGTGCAATGCAGATGCTAGGTTACGACGCTGCGACCTGGGCTAAGGAAGGCGTTCTGAGGGACCTGACCGATTTGGAGACCGCGAGTGGCGGCGTTCAGTCGCTTCCGGCCGACTACAGGCGCCTGGCGGCTCCCGACGGCAAGTGGGTCGAGGTGCCGATCGATTTGCTTCGTTCAAACTGGATCTGGGCCAACAAAAAGGCGTTCGACACCGCAGGCGTTTCGGTTCCCAAGACCTGGGACGAACTCATTGCATCAGGCGAGAAACTTCGCAAGGCCGGGATTATCCCTCTGGCAGCCAGTGACGAGCCATGGCAGATCGCCAAAATCTTCGACAGCCTGATCGTGGATTTGAATGGGCCGGAATTCTACACGCAAGTCGCGCTCAAGGTCGACGACAAGGCCATTCGCAGCCCCGAGATGGTCAAGGTGTTCGAAAAGCTGCGCCAGGTGAGAGGCCTGGTGGATGACAACTTCGTGGGCCGTGACTGGGCCGTGGCGACGGAGATGGTCGCGAGTGGCAAGGCCGGTATGCAGGTTATGGGCGATTGGGCAAAAGGCGAGTTCCTGGCCAAGGGTCTGAAGCCCGGTGTCGACTTCCTCTGTTTCCCGACCCCAACGTCGACGCCGAATTTCCTTTGGGCGATGGACTCGTTCAGCATGTTCCAAACCACCGATCCGAGCCTGCGGGCCGCGCAGGACGAACTGGTCAAGGTGCTTCTCGATCCGGAAGTGCAGATCAAGTTCAACCTGATCAAGGGATCCATTCCACCTCGGCTTGATGTCGACATGTCGAAGTTCGACGACTGCGCCAAACAGGCGGCTGTGGACCTCAAGGCCTCGATCGAGCACAAATCGTTCCTCGGCACTCTGTCCGGCGGGTATGCTGCCGAACCCCAGTTCGCCTCGATTTTCAAGGAAGTCGCCGCGAAGTTCTTCGTGTCGGACATGAGTGCGCAAGATGCGGTGACGCTTCTCGCGGACGAGATCAATAACGCACGGTAAGCACCACCCACGATGACCGGAAGGCTGTCGTTGGGCCTTCCGGCGGGCCTGCTGCCTGAGCGTCTATTGGCTCGGCAGATCCAGGAGACAAATAATTCCGATGATTGCGATAAAGCGATACCTTGCCGCCCAGTTGCCCAAGCTCGTGCTGGCGCCGAGCGGCATGGTTATCGTTGTAGCGATCTACGGTTTCATCGCGTGGACTGCCAGTGTCTCGCTCAGTTCATCCAAGGTGATGCCGATTTACGACTTTGTGGGTCTGGAGCAGTATGTCCGCCTTTGGTCGACGCCCAGATGGCACGTAGCCGTTGAGAACTTGTTTGTCTTCACCGCACTCTACCTTTCGATCGCCACCCTCTTTGGTCTCTTTATCGCCATTCTCCTCGATCAGCGCATCCGCGCCGAGGGTTTTCTGAGAACTGTCTTTTTGTATCCGATGGCGCTGTCCTTCATCGTTTCCGGCGTTGCCTGGAAGTGGGTACTGAACCCTGGCCTCGGCCTTCAGAAATTGGTTCGTGATTGGGGGTGGACCTCCTTCACCTTCGACTGGCTGGTGAATCCAAACTATGCTCTCTACACCGTTGTCATCGCCGCGGTATGGCAGTCGTCGGGCTTTGCGATGGCAATCTTTCTCGCCGGTCTCAGAGGCATCGACAACTCGATAATAAAAGCCGCTCAGATGGAGGGGGCTTCTCAGGCCCGTATCTATGTCAGCGTTGTCGTGCCGATGCTTCGCCCGGCGTTTCTCAGCGTGATCGTCTTGCTTGGGCAGATCGCTATCAAGACGTTCGACCTGACGTTCGCGCTGACGAATGGGGGGCCCGGCGGAGCGACGGAGATGCCGTCAATGTTCATGTTTTCGGCAACGTTCGAAAGGAACCAGATGGCGGTCGGCGCAGCCAGCGCAATGATGATGCTGGCCGCGGTAGTGGCGATCATGATCCCGTATCTTTACACCGAACTTCGGAAGCCCAGCAATGAGCACTAGAATGCGCAAGCTGGAGCGCTACGGCGGCAGGCTGTTTGTGTATGGGTGCCTGGCTGTCCTGGCCACGCTCTATCTGGTGCCGCTCTGGGTTATGTTGATCACATCCTTCAAGCCGCTGGACGAGATCTATTCCGGCTCGCTTATCGGGCTGCCGAAACAGATAACGTTTGAAGCTTGGTCAAAGGCCTGGAGCACGGCTTGCATCGGTACCAACTGTGTCGGGCTTTCACCGTTCTTTCTAAACTCGCTGATTATCACGATCCCTGCGGTCTTCGTGTCCACCGCAATCGGCGCAATCAACGGCTACACGCTGACGAAGTGGAAATTTCGCGGAGCGGATCTCTTTTTCGCCGTCATGTTGTTCGGCTGCTTTCTCCCGTTGCAGGCCGTGTTGCTGCCTATCGCGCGAGTGCTTGGAATGTTGCGGCTATCGGGGTCCACCGCCGGCCTCATACTGGTTCACTCGGTCTATGGAATCGCATTCACGACAATGTTTTTCAGAAACTATTTTGTCTCGTTCCCGGATGAACTGACCAAGGCGGCCTTGGTCGACGGCGCCGGCTTCTTCAGGATATTCTTTAGCATTGCCCTGCCTACGGCCATTCCTATCGCTGTCGTCTGCTGCATTTGGCAATTCACGTCGATATGGAACGATTTTCTGTTCGGCGTGTCGTTTTCCGCCGGGGGAAGTTCGCCGATCACAGTCGCGTTGAACAACGTCGTGAACGTAACCCTGGGGCGCAAGCAATATAACGTGGATATGGCGGCGGCGCTGATAGCCGCGCTTCCCACGCTGATCGTCTATGTCCTGTCGGGACGATACTTCGTCCGGGGCCTGACGGCCGGCGCGGTCAAAGGATAATCGCGCCGCCAACGGCAAGCCGGCCGGTCTCTTCAAGAGCCAAGACGAACCCGGACATACATACACAGTTCGATGGGATCTCCAATGAAGCATTCGTTGCCGACTGCCTTTGTCCACGAGGTCGCAAAGGTGCTTGGCGACCGCTTCACGACCAACACGTCGCTGAGGCACCAGCACTGCGGCGGAGAGGGCTTCCACGCGGTGGAAGAACCGGACGCCGTCTGCTTTGCCGAGACCGAAGCGGAGGTCGCGGCGATCCTCGAGAACGCCAATGCCCACGGGGTGGCGGTCATTCCCTTCGGAGCCGGAACGTCGTTGGAAGGGCATTTGAGCGCCGTCCACGGCGGCGTCAGCCTGGACGTCAGCCGCATGAATCGAATACTTGCGGTGCATCCTGATGATCTCGACGTGGTCATTGAACCGGGCGTCACGCGACAGGCGCTGGATAGGCATCTGAAGGATCTGGGGTTGTTTTTCCCGGTGGATCCTGGTGCTGAGGCAACGATTGGCGGGATGGCGGCTACGCGTGCTTCGGGCACCAATGCCGTGCGATACGGCACGATCCGCGAGAACGTGCTGTCCTTGCGTGTGGTATTGCCCGATGGCCGGGTCATCAAGACAGGGAGTCGGGCGCGAAAATCGTCGACGGGCTACGACCTGACCAAGCTTTTTATCGGGTCGGAAGGCACTCTGGGCGTAATCACACAACTGACCATCCGCGTGCATGGCATTCCAGAAGAGACCGTCGCGGCCGTGTGCGGCTATCCTTCGCTGAAAGCTGCGGTCGACACGGTGACTGAGATTATTCAGCTGGGCTTGCCGATTGCGCGAGCGGAGCTGATGGACGAGCCCGCCATGCGCGCATGCGTCGATTACTTCAAGCTCGACTATGGAATTCAGCCCACCTTGTTTTTTGAATTCGCCGGTGCGCCACAAGCTGTTGCCGAACAAATAGCTACGGTGGGGGCGATATCTGCCGAAATGGGAGGAGGCGAGTTTCGCTGGGCGAAAGATCAGGAGAGCCGGACGGCCCTGTGGCGCGCGCGCCATCGCATGCACAATGCGCTGTTGGCCAGCCGGCCCGGCGCGAAGGTGATGCCCACGGATGCTTGTGTGCCGATCTCCCGACTGACCGAGTGTGTCGTGGAAACGAAGGCTGACATCGAAAAGGCTCCGTTCTTTGTGTGTCTGAACGGACATGCGGGAGACGGGAACTTCCACCTTGGTCTGGTGATCGATCCGGATAGCCAGGAAGAATACGAGATCGCTAGCGGCATCAGTTCCCGCTTGGCCTATCGCGCCTTGGCGATGGAAGGGACCTGCTCCGGGGAACATGGGATCGGATTGGGCAAACTCAGATACATGGAAGCCGAACACGGGCCTGCCCTGGATATCATGCGCGCTATAAAGGGTCTTTTTGACCCGAACGGCATCATGAATCCCGGCAAACTCATTCCCGGCCAGCCTCGCCCAGGGCTTTCGGAAACGCCGTGACCGTATCGATGTAAGCTGTGGTAGTGTGACTGGGCTGCATGCGGAGGGCCAGGACACTCAGGGAGCCAAGCTTGTCGTTGACTGCGACCGCCCGCAAAACTGTATTGAACGATGTCAGCCCTCGCGCTGAACGGCTATGACAGCCTTGATCAATCCGGCTTTCTGGTGTGCCCAATGAGCGATGTCGCGCGGGCTATCGGCCAGCGTCGTACGATGCGTGACGAGCTTGGCTATCGGTATGGCGCCGTTCCGGATCGAAGCGATCACCTGATCGAAGTCCTTCCTGGCAGCGTTGCGGCTGCCTATCAGCGTCATCTCGCGCTTGTGGAACTCGGGATCGGAGAAGGAGATCTCGTCCTTCACCACGCTGACGATGACTAGGGCGCCGCCATGCGCCACATGTGCGAAGGCGGCCCGGATCGACGCGCTGTTGCCGGTGGCGTCAAAGACAACGTCAAAAGCCTCGCCGGCGGTGCGGCTTCGAAGCGCTTCAGCGGCTGTTGCCACAGTGCCGTCGACGACCACGAAGCCCAGGCCTTGCTCGGCGAAATCCAGCCTTTCACGATCGATGTCGAGGAGCGTGACCTCCTGCCCGGCTATCCCGGCGAACAGGGCTGTGCCCAGACCGATGGGGCCGGCGCCAATGACCAGGGTCCGCTTGCCCTTGCCAGCCGTGGAGCGGCGAACCGCATGCGCGCCGATGGCCAGGAATTCCACGGCAGCGGCATCGCCCAGGGAAAGCCCTTCGGTGGGATAGAGGTTGGCGGCAGGGACCAGAATCTGCTCGCACATGGCGCCATCACGATGGACGCCCAGCACCTCGATGGCCACGCAGCAGTTTGGCTTGTCCTGGCGGCAGGCAATGCAGCGGCCGCAGGCCAGATAGGGGTTGACGATTACGGCCTGGCCGGTTGCCAGGCCGGCACCTTCACCGGCCGCCGCCACGGTGCCGGAAATCTCGTGACCCATCACGCGAGGATAGGTCAAGAAGGGGTGCTTGCCTTCGAAGATGTGATAGTCGGTGCCGCAGATGCCCACATGGCTCACGCTCAGCAATGCCCAGCCTGGCGGTGGCAATGCGGGCCAGGCCAGGTCCCTGAGAACCAGCTTGCCGGGTGCAAGACAAACGGCGGCTTTCATGGCGAGGTTGCTCCTCGTGCAATCGGCGTGCACGGACCCCAGCCGGCGGCGAGTGTAATCGCAGCCGTTCGACTGGGACCGACTTCAGCGGTGCCGGGTGAACCGCCCGGCGGCAAACAAAGCCGCTGGGCGGTCTTTCGACTATTCGAAGTCCTTGACGTTGGCGAGCGTCACCAGCCCCGCGCCGGTGTCGACATTTGCTTCCACCTTCTCGCCGCGTATAGCCTTGACGACGGTGTCGATGCCTAGTTCACCCATCTTGGCGGGAAACTGGGCGACGCTGGCGTCCTCGGCTCCCGACTTGATGGCCTCGATCTCACCGCAGCACGCGTCGAAGCCGACCAGGATGAACTTGTCGTTGGCAATCCCGGCATTGGCAATGGCCTTCGCCGCGCCCGGAATGGGCGGTCCGCAAGCGGCGTAGATGGCTTTCAAGTCGGGATTGGCGGTTAGAATGTCCTCGGCGACCGACGTTCCAAGCTCGAGGGTACAGTTGGTCGCTCCCTTGCCGACCACCTCCACCTTTAGATCACCCAGGCCCTGCATCATTCCGTTGACGCGATCGTCGAGCGCCGGCACGCCCGGCACGCCTTGCAGGATGCCGATCTTGTCGCCTGGCTTGAGAACCGTCTTTAGGTATTCGCCTGCGATCTTGCCACCGTTGAGATTGTTGGTGGAGACAAGCGCGCTCGATCTCTTCCAATTCGGTATGCTGTTGTCGACCAGCACCACCTTGATCCCGGCGGCTACGGCCTTGTCGAGAGCCGGCGCCACCGTCGGATCGACGGGCGTGATGGCCAGGCCCTTGACGCCTTGCGTGATCATCGATTCGATCAGCGAGATCTGGCCTTCGATGTCGGTCGCCGATTGCCCCTGACCGGTCACCAGTTCGACCTCCCGATGCGCGGCCGCATACTTCTTGGCGGCCTCCTCCATCGTCGAATAGAAGGGGACGGGGAACTTGGTGATCAAGCCGACCTTGATCTTGTCGGCTGCATGGGACGGCATCGCGAACGCCAATGCGATCGCCAGCCCTCCCAACAGTTTTCCTTCAAGTCGCATGCTCGTTTCCTCCCTTGTTTGGGTACCTTCCGGAGGAAGGTTCACCCTCATTTGCGGACTGCCCCTGCAGCCGGCAAAATCCTTGTCAGGCCCCGACGATCATGGAGACCAACTGCTGCTTGTTGTCCGCGGTCGGGAGCAGTTCGCCAACCTTGCGTCCCTGGCGGAGCACGATGGCTCTGTCCGCGAGCTCGACGACATGTTCCATGTTGTGGGTGATCAGGATGACGGCGTTGCCATGGTCGCGAAGCCTTGCCACCAGATCCAGGACCTGCCTGGATTCGCGCAGGCCGAGTGCCGCGGTCGGCTCGTCCAAAATGACGACCTTGCGGGCGAAGACCGTCGATCGCGCCACGGCGATGGCCTGCCGCTGCCCTCCCGACATCATCGCGACGACTGCGTCGTTCCTCGGCAAGGTGACCTTGAGATTGGCAAGCAGGGACTGCGCCTCGGCGTCCATGCGCCGCTGCCTCAGAAAGCGCAAACCACGCGGCAGCCATTGCGGCCCCGCGATCTCACGTCCGGCGAAGAAGTTCTGCGCCGGGGTCAAATTGTCGAACAAAGCGAGGTCCTGGTAGACCGTTTCTATTCCAGCGGCGCGCGCCTCGGCCGGGGATCGGATGGGCGTGACCTGTCCGTCGATCACGATCGAACCGGAGTCCAGGCGATGCACGCCGCTGATACACTTGATCAGGGTTGATTTGCCGGCGCCATTGTCGCCGAGAAGGCAGAGGATTTCTCCGCGCCGCACCGAGATGTCGATCGCGCTGAGCGCCAGGACCGACCCGAACCGCTTGGTTGCCCCTTGCACTGAAAGGACAGGGCTCGCCAGATCGTCGGCATGTTCGGGAGCGCTAGCGGAGTTAGCGTTCATGGATGCTTCCCCGCCTGCATCACGCGAACTCGCCCTTCGAGGTAATTTCGAAGGACGTCGCCTTCGACGGCCATCACGATGACCACGCCAATGACGATCAGCTGGAAGAAGATGTTGACGTTGAGCAGGTTGAGTGCATTGCGGATGACACCGATCATCAGCGCGCCGATCAGGGCGTTGCCGATATGTCCGCGTCCGCCCAGGAAGCTTGCCCCGCCGATGATGACGGCTGCGATCGTGTCGAGTTCGAGCAGATTCCCGAAGAGCGGCGAACCGGCGTCAGTCCTGCCGGCCAGGATCACCGCGCCGATCCCTGCGCAAGTGCCCGACACGACATAGGTCGAAACCAGCACCCATGACACCGGAATGCCCATACGCAGCGCGGCATCCGGCCGGCCGCCAACGGCGTAGATCCAGCGACCCCATACCATCGTCCTGGTCGCCACGAAGAACGCGGCGGCGACCGCGAGCACGACGAAGACCGACCCCGGCAACCCGCCGAGCGCATCGGTGCCGAGCGCGCCGATGGCCGGCGGCATGCCTGGAATTGCGCGTCCATCGGCAAGCTGCAGGGCAAGCCCCTTGGCTATGCTCAAGGTGGCGAGCGTGATGATGAACGGATGCGGCAGGCGCCCGAAGACATAGGAGCCACCGTTGATGGCGCCGATGAGGGCGCCGGACGCGATCATCACGGCAATCACCAGCGCGGCTGGCGCTCCCGCGTGGAATGCCAAGGCGCCCAGCACCGACGCCAGGGCCAGGTTCGAGCCGACGGATAGGTCGATGCCGCGCGTCAGGATCACCAGTTGCTGCCCCATGGCAACTACCGAGATGACGGCCGTCTGAGCGAGTATGTTGCTGATGTTGCGTGCAGTGAGAAAGTAAGGAGAAGATATGCTCAGTACGGCGATCAGTAATACAAGGATGAGTGCCGGCCCGAAATTCAGAATGCTGAGGCCGATCGATAACGTGCTGACGCGCGCGTCGAAGCTGCCGGCCACACTGCCGATGATGTTTTCATCGGGTTTATTCGCTAGCTCAGGCAAATAGCCCCCCACCGTCAGGAGTGACCTGCACTCCGACCTGAAAGTTCGTTTTGTATTTTGCTCTTCCTCTTATCGATAAAAAACAATACTATCCGCGACCGCGCAAGTTGTTTTTTATAGATAAAAATTCGCCAAAAAGGACAAGCCTGGGGAGGGTTGGCCTTCATGAAAACGGACACCGTCTTCAAAAGGGCATTCAATCGAATTCTGGATCTCATGGCCCGAAGCGAGATCGAGGATCCGCTGCCCTCGGAAAACGCACTCAGGCATCGGCTGGGCGTGAGCCGCACCACCATTCGAAAAGTTTTGGGCGAACTAGGTCAGCGGGGCGTCATTGTCGCTGCCACGAGATCACAGGTCGAAGATCGGCAAGTCCTGCCAAACGACTACTTCCCAGATGTTGAAACGATGCCGCGCAATCTCCATATTGAACGGCAGTTCATGGAATGGATGCTACGCGGCGACACCAAGCCGGGCACATTGATCAACGAACTCGAACTGGCCCGTCAATTCGGTGTGGCGACAAGTGGCATACGGGAGTTCCTCATCCGCTTCAGCCGCTTTGGCCTGCTTGAAAAGCGGCCGAATTCAGGGTGGATATTTGAGGGGTTCACCGAGGAGTTCGCCCTCGATCTGTTCGAGATTCGCGTCATGTTCGAGCTGCGATCAGCGCGGCTCTTTGCCAAGCAATCGGACCATTCGCCGCTGTGGGAGAAGCTGGAGGCTCTAAAGCGCGCACATCTCGATCTGCTTAGGGAGATCGATCATCGATTTCATGACTTCTCCAGTCTCGACAACCGGTTCCATCGACTTGTCAATGAGGCCTCGCCTAATCGCTTCATTGACGACTTCTACGACATCATCACATTCATCTTTCATTACCACTATCAGTGGAACAAGCGCGACGAGAAGCAGCGCAACCACGCGGCATTGGTCGAGCATTTGGCTTATATCGACGCTTTGCTCAGTCACGACCTTTCGCGCGTCGAAGTGGCGGCCGGCGTCCACCTGTCATCCGCAAGGGAGACGCTTCTAAAATCCCTTCTGGCGCCGAGTTGAAGCATACTAGATCGGCCGACAAAGAAGGTTCGATCAGGGACAGGCGGGGAAGATCGTCTTCGGGATGAATGGACCCCTAAGCTCAACAGAGCCGAACTGCTGCTCACTTACTCGTCCATTCGCGAATACGGCGCACGACCTCAGCAGTCGATACACCGTAGCGATCGTGAAGCGTCGGCAGAGCCCCGGCATCGAGAAACTCATCGGGAAGGGCTATCTGGCGAAAGACCGGGGTGACACCTTCGCGCATCAGCAGGGATGCCACACCTTCCCCCAGTCCACCTATGCACGTGTGGTTTTCCGCCACGACCACCATTCGTCCAGGCTGGCGTGCGGCAGTAAGAATTGCCCCGCTGTCCAACGGCTTGATCGTCGGCACATGTAGCACTGCACTCCCTATGCGGTCCGCTTCTAGAGCCTTTGCCGCCTCAAGCACTCGCATGGTCATCAGGCCGCTGGAGATGAACAGCACGTCGGCCCCTTCGCGCAGCAGCCGCGCCTTGCCGATCTCGAACCGGTAGTCGTATCCGTCGAGGACCACCGGCACCTTGCCGCGCAGGAGCCGCATATAGACCGGCCCTTTGTGGTCAGCGATTGCCTCGGTGGCCTGCTCGATATCGATCGCGTCGCATGGATCGATGATCGTCAGGTTAGGCATGCCGCGGAAGATGGCGATGTCTTCCGTCGCCTGATGGCTGGGGCCGTAACCAGTGGTCAGTCCCGGGAGGGCGCAGACAATCTTCACGTCGAGCTTTTCCTCCGCGATAGCCAGGCAGATGAAGTCGTAGGCGCGACGTGAGGCAAAGACGGCGTAAGTCGTTGCAAATGGCGTAAACCCTTCCCGGGCCATCCCCGCAGCCGCGCTCATCAACACCTGTTCGGCCATGCCCATCTGGTAGAAGCGATCCGGATGTTCCTGGGCGAAGACATGAAGGTCGGTGTATTTGGCAAGATCGGCGGTGAGCCCGACGATCCCGTTCCGGTGATGTGCCAGCCTGGCGAGCGTGTGGCCGAAAGGGGCGCTGCGCGTCGGAATGCCGTCCGGGGCGATCGAGGCGATCATCGCCGAGGTGGTCTTGCGCTCTCCGGCAATGACAGCCTGACGTGGCTCGAATTTTGACAACCTCACTGCGGACGTCCCTTCTCCAGAGCCTCGAGCGCCAGCGTCCATTCATCCGGCTCGACACGGATGAAATGCGTGATTTCGCGGGCCTCCAGGAAAGGCACACCCTTTGCCATGCGCGTGTCGCAGACGATGATGCGTGGGCGCGGCTCCTTGAGGTCCCTGGCAATATCGAATGCCGCGCGGACCGCCTCGATGTCGTTGCCGTCGACACGCTGTGCGTGCCAGCCGAAGGCCTCAAACTTGCCGGTCACCGGCTCGGAAGACAGCGTCGCCGTCGATGGCCCGTCGGCCTGCTGGTTATTGAAGTCGACGATGGCGATGAGATTGTCGAGCTTGTGGTGGGCGGCTGACATCGCCGCTTCCCAGGTCGAGCCCTCGCCGAGCTCGCCGTCCGACAAGAGATTGTATACGAAACTGTCGCTCCGCTTGCGCTTCAGCCCCAGGCACATGCCGACGGCGATGCCGAGCCCATGGCCGAGGGAGCCGCCGGTGATCTCCATTCCAGGCGTGTAGGCAGCCATGCCGGACATCGGCATGCGGCTGTCGTCAGTGCCATAGGTTTCGAGTTCTTCTTCCGGCAGCACGCCTGCTTCGATCAATGCCGCGTAGAGCGCGATCGCGTAATGTCCGATCGACAGAAGAAAGCGATCGCGCTTTTCCCATAGCGTCTCATCCGGCCGATAGCGAAGCGCATGGAAATAGGCGACCGCGAGCACGTCGGCGATGCCGAGCGCCTGGCCCACATAGCCCTGGCCCTGGACTTCGCCCATGCGCACGGCATGCCGGCGGATGCGATAGGCCCGTTCGGCTAGGCTGACATTGCTGCCCGAGCGCGGCATCTCGAATTCCGTCGTTCCGTCAGCCATGGATCAGCATCCCGCCATTGACGTCGATCACGGCGCCGGTGATGTAGCTGGCCAGATCCGACGCGAGAAACAGATAGGCGCCGGCCACGTCGCGCGCGTCGCCTAGCCGACTGAGCGGAATCCCCTTGATGATGTCGGCGCGCATGGCCTCGGTCAGCTTGCCGCCGGTGATGTCGGTCTGGATCAGGCCTGGCGTGACGCAGTTGACGCGGATGCGGTCGGGTCCGAATTCGCGCGCCATCGCCTTTGCCAAGCCGAGCACGCCCGCCTTGGCGGCGGAGTAATGCGGGCCTCCGAAGATGCCGCCGCCGCGTTGCGCGGAAACCGATGACATGCAGATGATCGAGCCGCCGCCATTTTCGCGCATGTGTGGAATGAAGGCCTGGCTGAGATAGAGCACGCCGCGCAGATTGACGTCGAGAATGCGATCCCAGTCGGCCGGGCTGATCTCCAGTGTCTTGACCGGCTGGGTGATGCCCGCATTGTTGCAAAGCACATCGATCTTGCCCAAGGCTTCGGTGACTTTCACAGCCGCCCTCTTGCAAGCGTCGCGGTCGGCGACATTGCATGCAAGGCCGATATGGTCGCCTCCGAGCGAAGCGGCGGCGTCACGCGCTTGCCCCTCATCGAGGTCAAGAATCGCGACGCGCGCCCCATGCTCGGCCATCAGCGTTGCCGTGGAGCGGCCGATCCCGCGTGGGCTCGCGGCGCCTGAAATGACCACAGCCTTGCCCTTCAGCAACATGTCGAACTCTCCTGCTATTTCCAATCTCTTGGCGGATGATCTAGAGCCGGTAGAACCGGGCGGCGTTGTCGTGGAACAGCGCGAGCCGCTCATCACGCGGATAATGTCGCGTGATCTCCTTGAAGGCGTTCACGATGGAATCGAAGCTCGAGAACAGCTTGTCGACCGGGAAGTTCGTCGCAAACATCGATCGGTGGATGCCGAAGGCGGCGATCGCCTCCTCGACGTAGGGACGGATCGACGCCGTCGTCCATGTCCAGTCGCCCATGCCGAGACCCGAGATCTTGCAGGCGACGTTCGGCGCCTGCGCCAGCTGGCGCATGCCCTTCTTCCAGGCGTCGAAATGCTCGGGTCCGTCGACCTGCATGCCGGTATGGTTGAGAATGATCTGCACGTCGGGAAAGGCGCGCGCCAATTCAAGAAATTCGCCCATCTGCGGATAATAGAGCTGCAGGTCAAAACTCAGCCCGCGCTTCGCCAGCTCTCGGAAGCCACGCCGCCATTCGGGTGTCCGGCTGACCTCCGGCCGCGCCAGATAGGTCTTTGCGGGATCGGCATGATAATTCATCGACTGCCGGATGCCGCGGAAGTTCCGATATTCCATGTGCCGGTCGAGAAGGTCGCCGACATCGGGTTTGGACAGGTCGGCGTAGCCGATGATGCCATGAGGAAAGCCCCGCTGGTCGGCGATGCCTTGCAGCCAGCGCGTCTCCCCGACCGGATCGGCCGGATTGAACCCGACGTCCAGGTGCACCGATTTCACCAGGTTCTGGTTCCTGGCGTCTTCCAGATAATCGTCGATCAGATAGCTCTTGCGGATCGCCTCATAGTCGCCGAAGGCGGCCGGCTTAACGCCATCGGTCAGCCATGGATAATAGTGGGTCTCCAGATCCCAAAGG
>NZ_RZSB01000049.1:0-16709 GCF_004023285.1 Mesorhizobium sp. M2A.F.Ca.ET.067.02.1.1 | reverse complement strand
ATCTGCAGCTTCTGCCGGCTTGGCTGCGGCGGGAAGGCGATGGCGATGCCGGCGGCGCCCAGGCCGATCAGCGCGGAGCCGATGAACATCCAGTGGTAGCTGGCGGTGGCGTCGTAGATCATGCCGCCGGCAAGCGGCCCGAGCGACATGCCGAGGCTGGACAGCAGCGTCGCCGCGCCAAGCACCGTGCCGATGATGCGCAGGCCGAAATATTCGCGCGCCAGCACCGCGTAGAGCGGCATCACGCCGCCATAGGTGGCGCCGAAGATGACGGCCAGGAGGTAGAACTGCTCGATCCGGCCGACGGCGAGATACGCGGCGATCACCAGCCCCTGGATCGCGAGCCCGGCGACCAACACCGGTTTCACGCCCAGCCGGTCGCCGAGCACGCCGTAGAGCACGCGTCCGCCAAGGCCGGCCAGGCCCTCGACGCTGTAGATCGACACGGCCGCCATCGGCGCGATACCGCAGGACATGGCATAGCTCACCATGTGGAAGATCGGGCCCGAATGCGCCGCGCAACATGCGAAGAAGGTGAGCCCCAGCACGATGAATTGCGGCGAGCGCAGCGCCTGGCCGACGCTCATGCCGGGATCGTCGGCGGCGGGTGCCGGCGTGCCGTCGCTTGCCGCGGCCGCCGCCGGCGGCTGGCGCACCAGCAAGACGGCGGGCAAAAGCAGCACCCAGGCCATGACGCCGATATCGAACATGGCGGTGCGCCAGTCATAGGCGGTGATCAGCCAGCGCGCGAAGGGCGAGATGGTCATCGGCGCCACGCCCATGCCGGCCGAGACCAGCGACACGGCAAGGCTTCGGTTGGTGTCGAACCAGGCTGTGGTGAGCGCGATCATCGGCGCGAAGAAGGCGCTGGCCGCAAGGCCGACAATGATGCCGTAGCTGAGCTGGAAGACGATGAGCGAATTGGCGCGGCTCGCCACCACCAGCGACAGGCCGAGCAGCACGGCGCCCGCAAGCACCACGGGCCGCGCGCCGACCCGGTCATAGATCGCGCCCCAGGCGAAACCGCCGAGGCCCATGACGAGGAAGTTCAAGGTCATGGCGCTGGAGATGCCGGTGCGCGACCAGTTGGTGTCGAGCGACATCGGCTCCAGAAAGATCGCCAGCGAGAACATGGCGCCGAGCGCCACGCAGGTCATCAGCGCGCCGGCCGCGACGATGACCCAACGATAGGAATGGTTCATGGTTCTTCTCCATGCCGTAAGGCATCCTGTTTGATGCGGCACGGTTTTTCCAGTCCACCGGGCCGTTTGCGTCCAAAGGACGCCGGAGCGGGAACCGATCCTACAAATCCGGTTGCATTTTTTATCTGGTTTTTTGGGCGTGTCGTTATTTGGCGTCTACGCTCCGCCGCCGGCCTTTCAGTGTCAGCAGCCTGCGGCGCTCCACATTGACCGCGTTGCAGGCCCTTCTAGATTGAGCCGCAGCAACCAGCAGGAGCACCCCATGGAACTCTATCGCGGCCGGCTCATCGACCACATCCAGCTCGTGGTGCGCGACCTTGCGGCCAGCCGGCGTTTCTACGGCGCCCTGTTCGAGGTGCTGGGCATACCGATCGGCGGCGAGGCGCAGGACTATTTCTGGGCCGACGAATTGTTCGTCTCCAGCGCCGACAGCCGCGCCGCGCTCGGCGTGCTGACCGGCCGCCATCATCTCGCCTTCCAGGCGAAGGACCGAGCTATGGTCGATGCCTTTTACCAGGCCGGGCTCGCGGCCGGCGGCAAGGACAATGGCGCGCCGGGCGAGCGCCATTACCATCCCGGCTACTATGCCTGCTTCCTGCTCGACCCCGACGGCAACAACATCGAGGCAGTGTTCCACGGCGAGGCCAGGCGAAGCGCCGCGGCGGTGGAGATCAGCTTCTAGCGAGCGGCGTGCCGTCCCAGCCTGCCAGCTCGAGCCCCCCACGTATTCTCTCGCGGTCCTCGGATCGCTCCATGCGCGTTTCCTCGACGATTTTCGCGATTGTCAGACCCGGCTCCAGGGCGCGTCCTTCACGCACGCAAGCCAGCGCCTTCCCGGCGTCACCGCCCAGGGCGTAGCACGTTGCCAGTCTCGCCCATTGCCAGGCGCTCTTGCGGGGCAGGCAAGAGAAAGAGGCGGCCGCTTCGCGGTAGCGGCCGAGGATCAGCAGGGCTTCGCCCCGGTCGTAATAATACCAGGTCGGATGCATCGGATTGAGCTGGATGGCCTTGTCGAGCAGGGCCAGCCCGGCCTCGCCGTCGCCACGCAGCGCCCGGAAGAAGCCGGTTTGGGCGAGCGTGTCTGCATCGTAGGGATTGAGATCCAGCGCGCGGGCGAAGTGCTTCTCGACCGCGTCGTATTCGTCGCGGCCGCGATAGAGAAGCGTCAGCGCCAGCATGCGGTGGCAGCGCGCCTCGTCCGGGCTGAGCGCGATCGCATGCAGCGCCCGGTCGCGCGCCTGGTCGAGCACGGCGCGCGGCGCGTCGTTATAGCCGCCGATAATCACTTCGGCGAGGGCCAAATAGGCATGCGCCAGCCCTGATTGGGGATCGACCTCGATCGCCTTGAGGAAATGCGTGCGAGCCGCCTGGTTGACCCCTTCGCCATAGCTGCGCAGCAATTCCTTGCCGCGCAGGAAATGCAGATAGGCTTCGACATTGGCGGCGGGCGCGGGCAGGCCGCGCCGCATCACCGCGCTTTCGATGTTGGCGACCAGCGCCGTCACGATCCGCTGCGCTACCATCGTCTGGAAAGCGAAGATATCGGCCGTGGCAAAAGTGAAGCTCTGCGACCAGACGCGCCGGCCAGATGCCGTCTCGGTCAGAACCACGCGAGCGCTGTATTCCGCCCCGGCGGTTTCGACACGGCCTTCGGCGATATAGTCCGCGCCGAGCCGCTCCGCCGTCGCCCGGATGTCCTCGCGCGAATGCTCTGCCAGGGCGAAGGCGGAATGGCGCGCCAGCACGGCGACGGTCTTGAAGTATGAAAGCGCGTTGGTGATTTCCTCGACGGCACCGTCGAACAATGCCTTGGCGGTGGCGTCGGCGGGGTCCACATCAAACGGCAGCACCGCCACCGTAGGCTCCGCCCGCGCCGCGGATGCCGCCGGTGGCTGCGTGGCCTCGGTCTCGGGAAGCTGGAAAAGGTAGCCCCGGCGCGGCACGGTGCGGATCAGCGCCTGCGCCTCGTCGCCAATCGATTTGCGCGCGTCGCGGATCGATTGCGTGAGCGAGTCCTCGGTGACGATGATGCCCGGCCAGACCGCCTGCAACAGCTCGTCCTTGCTCAGCACCCGTCCGGGATTGCGCGTCAGGAAGGCGAGCAGTTCCAGGGTTTTTGGCCTGACGGGCACAATCTCGCCGTCGCGCCGGAGCGTACCCCGGTCAAGATCGAGAACAGCGCCGCCAATCCGTAGCGCCAAGCCCTTGCCCCATCGACACGCCTGATTGCGCGGGGTTCATTGGGAGGGCAAATCCCGGCAAGGTCAAGCCCGAAACATGCCGAGCAGGCCAAGCCACGAACGGCGGCGCGCGGCGTTCGGCTCGACGCGAGCCTCGCCAGGCGCGGTCTCGTTGGGCGGCAGCAGGTATAGCCAGGCCAGCATCTCGTTGGCCTCGCCGCAGCAGGGTCCCGCGATGCCCGCGGAAAGCATGCTCAGCGCTTCACCCCGCGACAGCGACGTCGGTGCAAATGATACGTCAGTCCTCGCATGCATGATCGACCTCCGTGGCTGGCGTCATGTGCTGCCATGAACGCCATCATCGTCCCGAGGGCGTCCGTTTGTCCTGAAACAATCCTGATTTTTCGCTGAATCCGTCCGGCCTAGCGGCGCCACAAGGGCTTGGCGAGTTCGTCGCGCACCTGGTCCATCGTCAGGCCGATATCGCCGATGAGATGCGGCGTCTCGCGCGCCCTGATCGCAAGCTCGTGACGAAACCGCGCCCGCTCGCCCCATGCCGACAGCAGGTCGAACAGGCCGGGCCGCTGCTCGGCCGCGTGGGCGTCCGTCAGCGGTTCGCTGAGATCGAGCCGCACGGCGTCACGGAATTCGGATATGGTGTCGAGCATCGTTTTCATGGTCGGCTCCCTCGTTTGAACGCTGCCCCATGGACAAGGGCATGCGGGGAGGCTGAACCTTCGCCATGCGCCGAACCATCGGCCGCATGCAGTGTTTTGGGTCCTGCATTTGTAGTATTTTGATGGTTCTACGGTTGATCGCATCTATGCCCGCTGGCAGGACAAGCCATGAACCGCATCGTGACGACCTCGGAGGCGTTGTCGGACCGCGAGCGCGCGGTGGCGGAGAGGTTCGCCGCCGGCATGACCTATCGCGAGATCGGCGAGGCGCTGTTCATCGCGCCGTCCACCGTGCGCACCCATCTCGCGGCGATCTATGAAAAGCTAGGCGTGCGCAGCAAGGTCGCGCTCGCCATGCATATCAACGCCATCGCAGCCGCGCCGGCCATGTCGCCGAACGGGCCCGAAGCTTCGCCGATGCTGGCGATATTCCCTATCGAATGCCTGAGTGCCGACGAGCAATGGCGCCGTTTTGCCGACGGCTTGTCGTCGGACATTACCGTCGATCTTGCGCGCTACGCGGACCTGCCGGTCGTTGCCTTCCACACCATGAAGGCCCTTGGCAGCAGGCCGGCCGATTTCGCCGCCGACGGCAAGGCGTTGGGTGCTGCCTATATCCTGTCTGGTCAATTGCGAGCGGACGGCCGACGGGTAAGGCTTACGATGGAACTCGCCGACGCACAGACCGGCGTCAGCCTCTGGAGCGAGCGCTTCGACCGGCCCGTGGAGGACATCTTTGCGCTGCAGGACAGCTTGACCGAAAGCGTCATCAACGTGCTCGCCGGCTGTTTCGGAACGATCGCCACGGTCGGCCGCAATGCGATCCGCCGCAAGCCGCCGGCTAGCCTGCGCGCCTACGACTGCTATCTGTTGGGCGTCGAGCAGCACAACACCTTCAGCCGCAGCGGCAACAGGGAAGCCATCAGGCTGTTTTCACGCGCGCTCGATCTTGACCCGACACTGGTCAGGGCCTGGACCGAACTTGCCTACGCCTATTCGATTGAGGCCTGCAACGGCTTCGGCGACGATCTGAACGCCTCGATCGCCAAATGGCGCTGGGCGGCCGAGAATGCCCTGCGGCTCGACCCGAGCGACAGCACTGCGCACAACTGCTTCGGCGATCTCATGGGCTGCCTCGGCGATCTGGAGGCAGCTGAAAGAGCGCACCGGCGCGCCTTCGAATGTGGGTCCAATCATGCCGACACACTGGCGCTGCTTGCCGGCAGCAAGGCGCTGGTCGCCGGCGATCCGGCCGAAGCGATCCTGCTCATCGAGCGCGCCATGCGCCTCAACCCGCTTGCCCCGCCATGGTATTTCGGCATGCAGGGGCGCGTCCTGTTCACGGCCGGCCGGTACCGGGAAGCCATAGCCGCGCTGCGACGGAGCACGCCGGATTCTCCGCACGTGCTGATATTTCTGATGCTCGCCCATGCGAGGGAGGGCGAGGGGGCCGAGGCGGCCGCCATCGCGGGCAGGTTGCGCACGGAATTTCCAGGCTTCTCGGTGGACGGTTTCATTGCGGGCTATCCCGTCACCAATCCGGACGCCGTGCGCGCTATCCGCGACGCGGCGAAGCTGGTGGCGATCCGTTAGCCGCCGCCCAGAAACGCCGCGATCAGCTTCAGCATGTTGCCGTCCTGCCCGAACTCCTTCGTGTCGAAGTCGCGGCTGCCTTGTCGCTGCGCCCTGGAGAGCTGGTCCAGATAGGCCGTCAGTTCGGCCCTGACCTTCTTGCAGCCGGGATCGTTCTCGGCGGTGAGGCCGGTGCTGAAGGCGACGATCTTGTCGACCATGTCGACGATTCCGGCGCCGTGCACCTTTTCATGCGCGATCAGGCCGGCCGCGAACCTGTCCCAGCGCGCCTGCAGGGCGGGGTCCAGCTTTCCGGCCGGCTTCGGCAGCGTGTAGGTGATGATCAGCTTCGGCCGCGCCGACTTCAGCACGCAGGCGCTGCCTTGCGGCTGGTAGTCGCGCTGCCAGGTCAGCTTGAAGAACGTGTGCGCGATGACGCGACGCCCGCCGCCGGCCGCGCCGACCAGCGGGCCCTTCTCGCCGATCGACAGATAGAGCTGCTCCGCGCTTTGCCCGGAGACGGCATAGGTCTCGATCCTCTCGATGGGCTTCCAGTCCGCCCGCGCAGGGGAGGCAAGGAGCAAGGCGCAAAGCAGGATGGCGAATTTCATGAGGGACTCGATGGGATTCCGTGCGTTAGGTGCATAGCGGTTGTCTCGTGCGAGATCAAAGCGCGCGGGCAATCCGTCCTTTGAGGAAGGAGACTACGAGACGCCGCGCCGGAACCCGCTCCGCCCGTCATCCGTTTCCTTGGCCAATCATCTTCCGTGGCCAATCATCCCAACCGATGGGGGAGGACAAGATGACCCGCAACGAGATCATTTCCGTGCTTGGACCGGTCGACGAGGCCGTTATTGCCGACATCGCGCTCACCGGCGCAAGCCTCGAGGAGCTGCGCGAGGCCTTCGCCTGGATCGGCGCCGACGAGGCGCTGGTGAATGAGGGCCATGCCATGCCTGGCGCCCGCGTGGCGAGACTGATCGAGATCCTCGAACCGCCGGAGGACGAGCCCGAGGCGCCGCGCGCGGCGGACTAGGGCGCCGGCGCTTCATGGGGAGGCGTTATAGATTCCCATCCCTGAAACAAAAGCCGCGTTCCCGGCGTTTGCGAATGCAAACTCGCAAGGTGCGCCATTGCCATCCACCTCGATCAAGAAAACCGAGTACGATCCGACCAGCAGGATCCTCTCTGTGTGGTTCGTGGCCAGCGGCAAGCGCTACGACTTTGAGGGCGTGCCGCCGGAGACTTACGCCGCGTTCCGGTCGGCCTTTGTCAAAGGCCGCTTTTTCAACGACCATATCCGCGGTCATTTCCGGTATCGCCGCGTTACCGATTAGCTGTCCAGTTCAAGCGGCTCATGCTCATCCTGGAACTGGTGCCACATAACCTGTCTGATGTCTTTGCAGTCGACGACCTGGCCGCACGTCTCGCAGCGATAGAAGTCCGAATTCCGAATGGAGCCCGGCGGGCGGTGCACCGTCACCCCTTTCGGCGGACCCAGCTCGGAAAGCCTCGTCATCCTCGAAGCTTCCTCGCCTCGCGCTCCAACGTCTTTCGGTCGTTGCCGTGCTCGCCGATCAGTTCACGCACCTGCTCGGGCGTGATGCGATGCTGTTTGGCGAAGTAGCGAACCTCGTAATCCTCATTCGCCGAAACTCGGTCGCGGTCCCTGAAATCGCGCTTGGTCTTGTCGTCTGCCATAGCCGTTCCTCCTGGTGAGAGAGAACAGAGTTCCGCACCGAATGTTCCCATTAGCTGCAGCTAACGGAACTGAAACGACCCTGCGCTATTGAATCAAACTTGAGTGATGCGTTGGGGCTCTCATGCGTAAGCCGGTTCGGCTGTCCTTCATTCGCCCGATGGAGCCTGAGCTTGTCGAGCAACCGCCAAAGGCAGACGGTTGGAGCCATGAGGTGAAATTCGACGGCTACAGATCGCAGATCATCAGGGACGATGAAGGCGTCCGTGTGTTCACAAAGTCGGGCATTGATTGGACCGCGAAGTACAAGTCGATCGCCAAGGAAGCCGAGACCCTGGAGGCAGAGAGCTTCATTATCGAAGGCGAGATGATTGTGCTCAACGAAAAAGGCCTGTCCGACTTCCATGCGCTGCGGTCGGCCATCACACAGCGGCCTCAGGCTCTCTATTTCGTCACATTCGACCTCCTGCATCTGAATGGCCATGACTTGCGCGACATGGCCCTGAAAGATCGCAGGGAGGTGCTGCAAGCGCTTATCCCGGCAGGTGGGCATATCCAGTTCTCGGAGGCTCTGCCGGGCACTGGCGACGCCGTTTACCACCTCGCGTGCGAGGCCAACCTGGAAGGCATCGTTTCGAAGCGCCTCGACAGTGTCTATCGCTCCGGCGCGACCATGAACTGGCGGAAAATCAAGTGCTACGTCGAAGCCGAAATGGACATCATTGGCGTGCAGCGTGAGGCGGGGAAGCCTGCCATGGTGCTGATGGCCGACAAGGGCCGGTACATGGGCGGTGCGTTTGTGACCTTCAAAGCCGACAAACGACAGGCTCTCTGGGATCGCGTGCAGGGCAAAGTTGGTGCTCCGCCTCCAAAGGGATTGGCAAAGCAGAAGGCGGAGTGGCTGAAGCCGGGCCTGGTCGGACGGGTGAAGTTCCTCAAGGGCGAGGAGACGTTGCGTCATGCCTCACTGAAGGATTTTCGCGAAAAGTAGGTGGAGTTACTGCGATGCCAGTTCGCCAGAAGGCGCAGGACGCCGGAATTTTCGAGCCTGCTCAATTGGAGTTCGTGGCAAGGGTGTTCGACCGGCTGAAAACTGAGGAGCAGACTGCCGATGAACGTGAGGCCCTGGCGTCACGAATCCTCGCCAACTTCATGGCCGGCATCGAGGATGAGGAAGAGCTTGTTTCGCTGTCACGGCTGGCTCTGGGTCGCTCACACATGTTCTAAGCGGCATCACGGTCGTTGCCTCATTAGTCGGGGTAGCTGTTGCTGCCAAGCTACAGCCCTTTACATGAGATTCCATTAGAAAAGGCTTGTGCGGGGTTTCCTGGGTTTCGGGCGGACCATCCGGGGAAAGGGGCGCACAGCAGTTTGAGGGAAGATGACCCGTCGGCTTAGGTCGGCGGGTTTTTCTTTCGAGCGACGGCTCTCATTTGAGATCGCACCTCAGATCGGTCGCGAGTCAAGGAGCGGTCCGCCAGCCGTCGGCGCCACGTTCTGTTGTCGGCGGTGATCTGGCCTTTCGGATCTACTATCGAAGCGCGCCCATCCGGCGCAAAGACAATTCCCCCAGCCTCCAAAGCCAGCCGCACAGCAAGCACACTGCCAGGTCGAGTGTTCTTTAGGCCGTTTTCGATTCCGCTGATCGTCGCTTCGCTGACGTTGGCCTTCGAAGCCAGGCGTACCCGCGACCAGTTCAAGAGGGCCCGGGCCAGTCTGACCTGTTCTGCGGAGAGTTCATGTCGGCTGTCCATAACTCTGGAACATTCAATCTCGCTAAAATGTTCCAGGCCGATTTTTGCAACGAAGCAGGTGGCAGCGCGGCTGCCAGGTTTTAACATTTGATGAAGACTTCAGTCTGAATGAGGTGGCGGCCGACGCCCTTCCTTCCGTTGGGAGTGGCTCCCTTTCCGTTCACGCCCTGGAGCGGCCCGACAGTTCCGCGTTGGGGTAGCGTTGGATGAACCGCCGGGCCTAGCCGACTCGGTGGGGAGCCGGTTGCAGCAGTGGGTATATTAGTGCGGCTGCATAAAGATCACGGTTGATGACTTTCCACCGTTTTTCGCCCATGGCACAGGGATGGACGTCCCTGCGCCGGGAGCGGCCCGGCAGGCTGACGGGGTAGGCCAGCGAACGCCGGGCCTAGCCGGCGGGGACTCGGAAACGAAACATGGCACCGGCTCGCTTTAATATACGCCTCTGCCGAGGGATCGGCACGCTGCCGTTGGTAGTAAGCCGGAATCGCTAAAGCATGTCTCCCGAAAGTGGGAATCGGTTTCGGGATAAAGACATGCGTAAAATCAAAAACCTAAAGCGCATGGAGCGAATCTGAAAGATCGCGACGCGCTTTAGGCCGGCGCTGGCGAGCATCGTGGCACGGCTATCGCCGCCATTCCACCGGCGAGGCGCACTTGCCGATAAGAGCGGCCCGGCGGTTCCGTTGGGTAGCGTTGATGGATGACCGCCGGGCCTAGCCGGCGCTGGGTTTCGGGTGGCGAACGCGGCGCCGGCTGGCGAAACACTACGCTCTTGCCGAAATAGTTGGCACGCATCCATAAGGACGAACGAGGGAGTAGACCAACGTCGTCCCATCTCGGGACCGAATTGCTGGCATCAATTTTGCGTCGGTCGAATTGCTGGCACAGCAAGGGATCTTTTCACATTGCGATTGTCTGCTCAGCCTGCGCGAAAGCCAGGATCACCGAAATGCATATACTCGGCGCCGTTGCAGATCGAGGATGTACAGATCGACGAGAACGGCGATGTGACCGTCTCGATTGTTACTGACGACATCTACTCGAAGAATTCCAAACAGCGCTATCAGATTACGCTGACCGAAGCCGAAATCTGCGTGCTCTCCCGCGGCGCCGAACGGCGCTTTCGAGTATGACGCTCGCGAATAAATCGCGATTTATGCATCTCTGCGGCGTTCATGCACGAAGATGAGGCGCCGGGCGCCCCGCTCCATCCCACGCGGTGGAGCATGGGTGCTTCTCCCTACTTGCCCCTCCAACCCCTCCCGTCATAGGTTTTGCCGCTTTGGCGGGAGGAAAAGCGTTTTGGAGACCAATGTCGTCATTGTCGGCGCCGGCCCTGCCGGGCTCGCTGTCGCGGCCTGCCTCAAACAGGCGGGCGTCGATTTCCTGATTCTCGAAAAGGCTGATGAGGTTGCGCCGTCCTGGCGGCGGCATTACCGGCGGCTGCATCTGCACACGGTGAAATCCTTCTCCTCGCTGCCTTTCGTGCCGTTCCCGAAACGCCATCCCCGCTACGTTCCGCGCGAAAAGGTGGTGGCCTATCTCGATTCCTATGCCGAGCGCTTCGGCCTTGAGCCGCGCTTCGGCGTCACGGTCAAATCCATCCGCCGCGAGGGCGAAAAATTCCTGGTCCAGACGGACGCCGGCGGGATCAGCGCCAGGAAGGTCGTCGTCGCCACCGGCAACAACGCCCAGCCGATCATGCCGGATTTCCCGGGCATCGAGGATTTCAAGGGCAAGGTGCTGCACAGCGCCGCCTACACCGAAGCGGCGCCCTATGCCGGCAAGGACGTGCTGATCGTCGGCATGGGCAATACTGGCGCGGAGATCGCGCTCGATCTGGCCGAAAGCGGCGCTCACCCCACCATCTCGGTGCGCAAGGGCGTCCACATCGTGCCGCGCCAGCTGTTCGGCGTGCCGATCCAGATGGTGGGCATCGCCAGCCGGACCATGCCGCAGGCGCTGAACGATTGGATGTTCCCCAAGATCCTCGACCGGGCGCTGGGCCGGCTGGAGCGATACGGCATCGTGCGGCCCAAGCAAGGCATCCTGCAAGGCATCGAGGCCGGCCGCATTCCGGTTATCGATATCGGCACCGTGGCGGCGATCAAGCAGGGTCGGATCGGCATCGCGCCGGACATCGCAAGCTTCACCGGAGACGGCGTGACATTCGTCGATGGCGTGGAGAAGAAATTCGACGCGGCCATTTTCGCCACCGGCTACCGTCCGGCCTATGACGCCTTCCTGCCGGCGCAGCTCAGACCGGACAAGAGCGGCGTCAACGCGCGGGCGAGCGAATTGGGCGTCTATCTCGTCGGCTTCTACAACCCCGTCACGGGTCTGCTGCGCGAGATCGGCATCGAGGCGCAGGCAGTGGCGAGGGATATTGCGGGGAGGTGAGGAGGTCGCGGCCAACATGATAGGCCGGGTTCCTTCGCCCCCCTCTCTGTCCTGCCGGACATCTTCCCCTCAAGGGGGGAGATTGGCAGCTTCCGACGGCCGTCTCCCTGCAGCGCTGGTGATTGGCGAAAGCATACATGACATATAATCTCCCCCCTTGAGGGGGAGATGCCCAGTAGGGCAGAGAGGGGGGCCTCGCCAAGACCTTTCTGTGTTTTGAGCCCCGCCACCTGAATCGGGTGGCGCATCGGACCACCTCATGCGAAGCCATTGCTGCCAATGAGGGATCGGCCATGCTCATGCTCTACGATTATCTCCCGTCGCAAAACGCCTGGAAGATCCGCGTCCTGCTCGGCCTGCTCGGCATCGCTTACGAAACCCGCATGGTCTCGATCTTCGAGGGCGAGAGCCGCACGGAGGCTTTCCTGAAGCTCAACCCGGCCGGCGCCGTTCCGGTGCTCGCCGTGGACAATGGCCAGGCGATCGCCGAGTCCAACGCAATCCTCACCCTCGTCGCCGAGGGCACGCCCTATTTGCCGACGGACCGGCTTGCCCGCGCCAAGGTCATGCAGTGGCTGTTCTTCGAGCAGTATTATGTCGAGCCGGTCATCGGCTCGCTGCGCTTCTGGAGCCTGACCGGCCGGCTGGAGCGCAACCAGGCGCTGGTTGCCGGCAAGCGCGAGGCGGGTGTGCGAGCGCTTGGCGCGCTGGAGCGCAGCCTGGCCGACACGCCTTTCCTGGTCGGCGATACGCTCACCATCGCCGACATCGCCGTCTATGCCTACAGCCACCGCGCTGAGGATTGCGGTTTCTCCCTCGCCGATTATCCGGCGGTAGAGGGCTGGGTGGAAAGAGTGGGCGAGGCGATCGGGCCCGGCTATCCGGTGCATCCCTACAGCATCGATCCGCATTCGGGCGGGTGAGGGCTGATTGCCAGCTGTCGGCGCCGAGTTCCTTCGCGCCGACGTTCAATAGTCCTCAGGACTTCGACCCCTACCGGTCCACCAGCGACATCGTGCGCTCGTTATACCTTGGCCCGGATACCTTGTCGGGCGTCAGCGCCATGTCGAGCCCCAGTATCTCGGTCGCGTCGAGCGTGATGTCCGCCGCCGCGACATTTTCTTCCAGATAGGTCCGCCGCTTGGTGCCGGGGATCGGCACGATGTCGATGCCGAAGTCCGGCCCCTTGGCGAGCAGCCAGGCGATCGCGATCTGGCCGGGCTTCACGCCTTTTGCCGCTGCAATGTCGCGCACCGCGGCGGCGGCCGCGACATTCAAGTCGAAATTCTCGCCCTGGTAGCGCGGGTCGCCGCGGCGGAAATCGCCCTGCGGATAGTCCTCCGCGCGCTTGACGTCGCCGGCCAGGAAACCGCGGCCGAGCGGCGCGAAGGGCACCAGGCCGATGCCCAACTCCTTCAGCGCCGGGATGATCTCGGGCTCGAGGTTGCGCTCCCAGAGCGAGTATTCGCTCTGCAGCGCCGAGACCGGATGCGCGGCATGCGCGCGGCGGATGTTGGCAATGCCCGCTTCCGACAGGCCGAAGAAGCGCACCTTGCCCTCGGCCACCAGCTCGCCGACCGCGCCCGCGACATCCTCCATCGGCACCGCGGGGTCGACGCGGTGCTGGTAAAGCAGATCGATGCGATCGGTAGCGAGCCGCTTGAGCGAAGCCTCCACCACCTCCCGTATATGGTCGGGCCGGCTGTCGGTGCCGGACTGCTTGCCGTCGACGATGCGGAAGCCGAACTTGGTCGCGATCGTCACCTGGTCGCGCCGGCCTTGCAGCGCGCGCCCAAGCAGTTCCTCGTTGACGAACGGCCCGTAGACCTCGGCCGTGTCGAGAAAGGTGCAGCCGAGCTCGATCGCCCGGTGGATCGTCGCGATCGACTCCGCCTCGTCGGCTGGGCCGTAGGCCTGGCTCATGCCCATGCAGCCGAGGCCGATGGCCGAGACTTCGAGCCCCTGGCTTCCGAGTTTGTGTTTGCCGAGGCTCATATGTCCTTGTCTCCCGCGAAAAATCAGCGCTCGCGAAAGTATAGGGCGGGGACAGGACACGTCCAGCGCCGAGCCGGCGGCGTTTGATCCAGGTCAAGGAAACCGCAGGGCGGCGCCGTATAGTCGGTCCGTCTTGGGAAGGACACAAGGCGGGCGGGTGGTTCCGGCCGACTCCACTCCCTCGGGGACTCACGGAACCACCCACACCGACGTTTGGTAATATCGGACAAAGACTGTAGCGCGTCGCCCGAACTCGTTTTCGGCGCGACGCGCTTTTTTATGCATCCAGAGTTCACGCCGCGCCGGTACGCCCGGCTCAACTATAAGGCGACAGGCACTGCTGGCGAGGGCCGCCATAGGGCTGGTAGCTGTTGTCCCAGGCGCGGTAGGAGCGGTAGCGGTCATAGCACCAGCGCACATGGGCGGCCGCCAGGCGCGCCGCTGGGGGCGGGGGTGGCGCGACCGTGGCGGCCGCCACGCCGGCCGCGAAGGCGGCGGCCGGGAACCAGTAGCCATTGTAGTAGCGGTAGCCGGGGCGCACGCGCCAATAGCCGCGGTAGCCGTTGTAGTAATAGACGCCGCCAACGACGTAGAAGCCGCGCCGGTACCAGACCGGCGTCGCCTGGCTGGTCACGGATGCCTGGCCGGGGGCGGGCACGATCGGAACGGCCTCGGCCGGCGAGGCCAGCATCGATGCGCCGAGCACCAGGCCGCAAAGGGCCGTCACTATCCATTTCATCGTCTCTCTCCTTTGTTGTGTGTCACCTGGGATCACGGGGGGATCACGGGCGCTTCAGCGCCCGCAGTTCGGAAATCGAAAGCGCGCCGTCGCCATCGGTGTCCGCCTGCAGCAGCCGGTCGGGAATGACGGCCGTGAATTCGTCGCGCGAGATTTTGCCGTCGCCGTTGCGGTCCATGCGGCTCGCCTCGGCATGCAGCCCCGCGAAACGCGCGGCCTGGACGTCGCGCTTCGCCTTGACCTGCTCCACGGCCGCGCGCACCTCGTCGGGGTCGAGCACGCCATTGTGGTTGGCGTCCAGCCGGTCGAACATCCGCGCCCGCGCTGCCTGGATCTCGCTGAATTCGAGCTTTCTGTCGCCATTGGTGTCGATGCGCCGGAACGCTTCCCGGGCGCCCTGGTCGGCGGCGAAGGCGCTGCAGCCGCACAGAAGCAGCCCGGCGAGGGCCGTCACAATCTTGGTCATCCGGGTCTCCGCTGTAATCGACGGCCCGCCGCGGACCGTCCTTGCAGCGCCTCCTACGCGCAAGTTCGACGGCTCCTACGCGCTGCCCGCGAATTTTTCGGAAAGTTCGATGCACGGGGCGCCGCGCCACGGCGGCCGGCAAAAAAATCCGGACGTCGGCGTAGGAGCACGAACCGGGCTGCGTATTGGCCGACAGTCGCCCCCGCGACGTGACAGTCGAAAGGACCAACCATGAAACACTCAGCAATCCTTGCGGGCCTGCTTCTCGGGCTCGCTCCGGTCTGCGCCGCCGCGGCGCAGGACATGCCCGGCCAGCGCATCCTGCAGCGCCTCGACACCAATGGCGACGGCGCGATCTCGAAGGACGAGATGCTCGCCGCCCGCGAACGTCTCTTCAAAAGGCTCGACCGCAATGGCGACGGCGTCGTCGACGAGAACGAGATCGAGACCGCCCGCCAGGCCATCGATGACCGCGCCCTGGCAGCCGAGGCCCGCCTCGGCAATCGTTGGCGGCGCATGGACAGGAATGGCGACGGCAAGGTCACCGAGGACGAATTCCAGGCCAGCACGCCGCTCTTCGATCTCGCCGACCGCAATGGCGACGGCAGGCTCTCCGCCGACGAGATCGCGGCCATTCGCAAGATCGTGGCCGCCCACGCCAACTGACCAACCTGCCTTCCAGAAAGGAAATGACATGCTTTCAACATTCAAACTTCCGCTGCTTTGCCTCGGCGCGATGGTTGTCTGGTCGGCCGCTTCCCCTGCCTCGGCCGAGGAGTGGACGCGCGAGACCGTGCATGGCGGCGAACTGAGCCGCAGCGTCGACCGGGACGGCAATATCTACACCGGCTCGACGACGCGCACCGGACCGAATGGCGGCACCTACACGTCGAACTCAACCTGCAAGGCCGGCGTTGTTGACCGCTGCTCCAGGAGCTATTCTGCCACCGGGCCGAATGGCAAGACCGTTTCAGGTCAGCGCTACAGCGCGGCCGGACCGTTTCGCGGCCGTTCGGTCGGCAGCTTCACGGGCCCGAACGGCAACACGGTTCACGGCTTCCGCCGTTGGCGCCGCTGACATCTGGTGGTGGACTTGACGTCGGAATTCGTTCTTCTCCCGAGCCGGATCGTCGCGGATTTCTCCCTCGCCGCCGGAGGCTCCTCGACCGGTGCCCGCCGCCGTGCGGGATGAAGCTGTCGGTGGCGATGAGGAGCTTCTGGCCCGCATCGCCGCGGGCAGCCAGGCGGCTTTGTCCGCGCTCATGGCCCGTCACGGCCGTGGGCTGCGCACATTCGCCACGCGCTATCTCGGTCATGCGGCCGATGCCGAGGACGTGGTGCAGGAGGTGTTCGTGACCGTCTGGAAACAGGCCGCGCGCTTCGATCCCGGCAGGGCGCGCGCCTCGACCTGGCTCTACCGGATCACGGCCAACCGCTGCATCGACCAGCGCCGGCGCCGCGCGCTGCGCAATTTCTTCGGCCTGGACGATGTCGCGGAGGAGCCGGCCGCGCTGGAAGCCAATGCCGAGACGGCGACGGCGGCCAGGCAGGAGCTGGCAATCGTGCGCGATGGCCTGTCGCGCCTGCCGGAGCGCCAGCGGATGGCGCTGCTTCTTAGGGCGGTGGGCGAGCTTGACATCGGTGCGATCGCCGAGGTGATGGGCGCCAGCGCCGGCTCGGTCGAACAGTTGCTCGTGCGCGGGCGCCGCGCGCTCAGGGATCATTTGGCAGATGCGGCCGCGGGCCGCGAAAGGAAGTCCTCATGACACGCGAGGAATTCGAGAACAACCGGCGCCGCTTCGGCGACGACATCGATGCCTGGCCGGCGCCCTTGAGAGGGCCCGCCCTGGCATTCATGGCGCTTGACGGCGATGCCGGCGCCGACGCGGCGCTCGACAGGCTCGTGCGGCTGGCCGCGCTGATCGAGGGCGACGATCGCGCCTTGGCGCGCAAGGTGCTGGCGCGCATCGATCGCGGCGCGGCGCGTCCTTCGCTGCTGCCGCGCCGCGATCGATGCGCGCC
>NZ_RZSB01000499.1:0-4476 GCF_004023285.1 Mesorhizobium sp. M2A.F.Ca.ET.067.02.1.1 | reverse complement strand
GCATGATGATCGACTTCGTCGTCGTCAATGAGCAGGCCTCGTCCTATGTGCAGGACCTGCAGCGCGCGGTGGAGACGCTGTGCGAGAACAGCCGCCTGCGCGGCCGCGAGCTTGGGCCGCGCCAGCACATTTTCGCGGTGCGCCGCGACCTGATGGACGAGCCGACCTACAAGACCTTGCTGTCGGTCGCGCGGGTGGTTCTTCACACCCGCAACGGCACGATCTTCGATCAGCTCGAACGCGCCGAGACCGCGGCGCTGCAGGCTCGCGATGCCTTGCTGCAGGCCGAGGGCGGCTCGCCGCGCGAACCCAGCCCGCCGCTGCCTTTGCCGGTGCCGGCAAGCCAGGCTGGAGCCGACATCGCCGCCGACGGCCGAGGCCTCAGCCTCTGGAACGGCTATGGCGGATTCGACGGCGACGGCCGCCACTATGTCACGCGGCTGACCGGAAGGCGCTCGACGCCTCAGCCCTGGATCAACGTCATCTCCAATGCCTCCTTCGGCTTCCACGTCTCGGCCGAAGGCGCCGGCTTCACCTGGAGCCGCAACAGCCGCGACTACCAGCTGACGCCGTGGTCGAACGATCCGGTGTCGAACCGGCCGGGCGAGGGCTTCTATGTCTTCGACCACGCCAGCGGCAAGGCTTTCTCGCCGATGGCGGCGACGGTCCGCGATCCGTCGATGACCTACGAGACCTGGCACGGCCAGGGCTTCACGACCTTCCGCTCCAAGCGCGGCCCGTTGTCGATGGACCTGACGCAGGTAGTGGATCCCGTCGATCCGGTGAAGATCAGCCGGTTGCGCATCCAGAATTCCGGATCCGTGCCGGCGCGACTGCGCGTCTATGCCTATGCCGAATGGGTACTGGGCGGCCATCGCTCGCGCACGGCGGCGACCATCGTGCCCGCGCGGGACACGGCAACAGGGGCCATGCTGGCGCAGAACCCCTACGGCCTCGACTTCGGCGAGCGCGTCGCCTTCCTGGGAGCAAGCCATCCGATCCATTCGGTGACCGCCGACCGCTCCGAATTCATCGGCAGGCACGGCACGACCGAATATCCCCAGGCCGTGCTGGGCGGGCTCGCGCTCTCCGGTCGCATCGAGGCGGGCGACGACCCTTGCGCGGTCGTCGCCAGCGACATCGACATCCCCGCCGGCGGCGACGTCACGCTGTCCTGGCTGCTTGGCGACGCGGCCACGGCCGCTGAGGCAAGCGCGCTGGTGCAGACCCATCGCGGCAAGGATTTCGACCAGCGCCTGGCCGACAATGAAAAGGCCTGGCGCGGCTTCCTCGACACCATCCAGGTCGAGACGCCGGATGAGGCGATGAACGCCATGGTCAACCACTGGCTGCCCTACCAGAGCCTGACTTGCCGCATCCGCGCGCGCTCGGCCTTCTACCAGGCCAGCGGCGCTTTCGGCTTCCGCGACCAGTTGCAGGACACGCTCGCCCTTCTGGCGCACGATCCGAAGCTGGCGCGCGACCAGATCCTCAATGCGGCGCGCCGGCAGTTCCCGGAAGGCGACGTGCAGCACTGGTGGCTGCCGCGCACCGATGCCGGCGTGCGCACCATGATCTCGGACGACGTCGTCTGGCTGGCGCATGCGACGGCGCGCTACATCGAGGTGACAGGCGACGCCGCGATCCTCAAGGAGCAGTTGCCCTTCATCGACGGGCAGCAGCTCGGCGAAGGCGAGCATGACGCCTTCTTCACGCCCGAGATCACCAAGAACACCGCTTCGCTCTATGATCATTGCGCGCGGGCGCTCGATCTTGCGATCAAGCGCAGCAGCCCCGCCGGCCTGCCGCTCATCCTCGGCGGCGACTGGAACGACGGCATGAACCGTGTCGGCGAGGGCGGCAAGGGCGAGAGCGTATGGTTGGGCTGGTTCCTCCTGAAGACGCTCACCGACTTTGCCCCTGTCGCCAAGGGGCAGGGCGACACCAAGCGGGCGCAGACCTGGTTGAAGCACGCGGACGTGCTGAAGCGGGCCCTGGAAAGCACCGCCTGGGACGGCCAATGGTACCGGCGCGGCAGTTTCGACGACGGCACGCCGCTCGGCTCGCACAATTCGGACGAGTGCAAGATAGACTCCATCGCACAGTCCTGGAGCGTGCTGTCGGGCGAGGGCGATCCGGCCCGCTCGACGACGGCCATGGAGCAGGCGATTGAGATGCTCGTCGATGACGAACTCAAGATCGTCAAGCTGTTCACGCCGCCCTTCTCGAAGAGCGAGCACGACCCCGGCTACATCAAGAGCTACCCGCCGGGCGTGCGTGAGAATGGCGGCCAGTACACCCATGCCGCCACCTGGTTCGTGATCGCGCTGGCCGAAATGGGCCGCACCGACGAAGCCTATCGCTGCTTCTCGATGCTGAACCCGGTCAACCACGCCTCGGACGAGGCGGCGGCCGAGCATTACCGCGTCGAGCCTTATGTCGTGGCCGCCGACATCTATTCCGGCGAAGGCAAGGGCGGCCGCGGCGGCTGGACCTGGTACACGGGCTCGGCCGGGTGGCTTTACCGCGCAGCGGTGGACGGCATCCTCGGCATCGAACGGCGCGGCAAGGAGATCACGTTTAGGCCGAAGCTGCCCGCACACTGGGACGGCTACGCCGCGACGCTCAAGATGTTCGGCGGTGAAATCAAGCTTCGTGTCATCCGCGACAAAAAGACCAAGTCGATCTCGCTAGAAGTCGACGGTTCGAAGAAAAAATCGGCCTCTTTCGAGCCGAAAGCCGGCGACAAGGCTGAGGTGGTCGTCAGGATACCTGCGTAAAATCAAAGGCTTGGCTTGTCGGCCGCGCATCCTACGGGGTGCGCGGCCGATCGCCGCTTTTTACTTGGCGCCGCACCCCGCGCGATCGCGCGCCTTCCTTTAGGGCAGGCTAGCAAGCAGGCTGTGATTAAAAATGTGGCAGCGGGGAGGAAGTGCCACTATTTTGCCGCAAGGCTGACATTTCACCTTTTATCTCAAACCGTTAGGTGATCACGTCAGATTTCGTACCGTCGTCATCTTTTGTTCGCTAAATGGGAACGGAAGGGATAGACGACGCATTGTTTCGCGACACATTTACCGTTACGTGTCACAAAATGGTGCGGTGCACAATTCGGGCATTGAGCACAAACAAGAGTTTGGCGGAGTAGCTGAAGTGTCACTTCTGCAGATCTACTTTAGAGCGCTGGGTTATCTGGCGGCCGACAAGAAGCGCGTCGCGCTGATTTGCGGCGCCAACGTCGCGCTCGCGGCGATCGCGATCCTTGAGCCGATCCTGCTGGGTAGGGTGATCGGAGCCATCTCCGAGAAAGGCCCTGTGTTTTCGACGCTCGCCGTGTGGGCCGCGCTTGGTGCTTTCAACGTCATTGCCTTCGTGCTGGTGGCCCGCGGCGCCGACCGGTTCGCCCATGCCCGCCGCTCGGACGTGCTGTGCCAGTCCTTCGAGCGCGTGATCACCATGCCGCTTGCCTGGCATCACCAGCGCGGCACGTCCAACTCGCTGCACACGCTGCTGCGCGCCGTCGAGACCCTGTTCAGCCTGTGGCTCGAATTCATGCGCGTGCATTTGTCGACGGCCATCGCGCTGGTGCTGTTGGTGCCGACCGCGCTTGCCATGGATATCCGCATGTCCGTCGTGCTGCTCGGCCTCGGCATTCTCTATGTCGGCATCGGCCGTATCGTCATGCGCCGCACCAAGGCGGGGCAGACTGCGGTCGAGCGCCACTACCACACCGTCTTTGCCCATGTCTCCGACAGCGTCAGCAATGTCGCCGTGCTGCAGAGCTACAACCGCATCGGCCACGAGACCGCGACGCTGAAGCGTTACGTCAAGGACCTGCTCGACGCGCAGAACCCTGTGCTCGACTGGTGGGCGATCGCCAATGCGCTGAACCGCCTGTCGTCGACCATCTCGATGATGATCGTGCTGTCGATCGGCGCCTATCTCGTCACCCGCGGCCAGCTCCGCGTCGGCGATGTCGTCGCCTTCACCGGCTTTGCCGGGATGCTGATCGCCCGTCTTGACCAGATGTCGGCTTTCACCACCCAGATTTCCGAGGCCCGCGCCAAGCTCGAGGATTTCTACCGCCTTGAGGACTCGGCTGCCGAGACCATTGAGCCGGATGGCCTGCGCGAACTCACCAACGTCACCGGCCATGTGCGCTTCGAGGACGTCAGCTTCGAGTTCGCCAATTCGGGCCATGGCATCGAGGACGTCTCGTTCGAGGTCCAGGCTGGCCAGACGGTCGCCATTGTCGGCCCGACCGGCGCCGGCAAGACGACGCTGATCAATCTGTTGCAGCGGGTCTTCACGCCGTCCAGCGGTCGTATCCTGATCGACGGCATCGACACCAGGACCGTGACCCGGAAGTCGCTGCGCCACTCGATCGCCACTGTCTTCCAGGACGCCGGCCTGCTCAACCGCTCAATCGAGGACAATATCCGCGTCGGCCGCGCCGATGCGAGCAATGACGAAGTG
>NZ_RZSB01000498.1:0-4493 GCF_004023285.1 Mesorhizobium sp. M2A.F.Ca.ET.067.02.1.1 | reverse complement strand
TCGAGCATCACCCGGCCGGCCTTCCTCGCCGCCATGCCGGCCTGGCAGGCGACGCGCACCGCCTCGGTCAAGATCAAGCCCGGCGCGCAGGCCTGCGTGCTGGCGCTCAATCAGCATGCCGACAACGCGGTCAACCTGCAGGGCTCGACCAATGTGGCGATGGCCGGCTGCGTGATCGCGGCCAATTCGGACGCCGCCGACTCCGTCAACCGCGGCGGCTCGGCGGTCGTCAGCGCAGCTTGCGTCTCGACGGTCGGCGCCACGCAAGGGTTGACGCCGCCCAGCGCCACGCTTTCCTGCGGCACGCCGCATGAGAACCAGTACGCCTCGTTCGATCCGCTGGCCGACGTCGTTCCGCCTGCCTACACGCTCTGCCTGCCGGTGCCCAACGGCAAGACAATAACGCTCTCGCCGGGCACCTATTGCGACAAGACCCTGTCGGGAAAGATCACCCTCAATCCGGGCACCTACATCATGCGCAACGTCGTCATAAAGCCGGGCGGCAACGGCAGCCTGAGCGGCCAGGGCGTGACGATGTTCCTGATGGAGAACTCGCAGCTCTACATCAATGCCAACGAGCAGGTGAACCTCTCGCCGCCCACCAGCGGCCCCTATGCCGGCATCACCATCTACCAGGCGCATGGCAACACACGGGCGCTGACGCTGAACGGCGGATCCGGCTCGCTGGTGAGCGGTTTCATCTACGCTCCGGATGCCGCCATCACCTACACCGGAAATTCGGACATGAGCGCCCAGGGCAGCTGCCTGCGGCTGGTGGGCGACACCGTGGCAATGACGGGAAACTCTGCCGTGAAGTCGAACTGCACGGCCGAACTGGGGAACCGGGAGATGTATGCGGGCCGGATGGTTACCCTGGCGAGGTGAGACGGAAAGCGGCAGCGGCTCGCAAGGCCGCGGTGACCGATCTCCTGATGGAAAATCGATGGCCCGGCCGCCACGCCGAATTACGCGATGATGTCGGCGCCCGGCTGCTCGTCGAAGAGCACCGCGCAGCCGCGCTCCAGCGCAACCTGCGTCAAGGCGGTGGTCGCATCCTCGTCCGACGAGACGAAATCGCCGGTCAGCACGCGCAGTTCCTCGACGGCCCTCGACATAGGCACGACGCGCCCGGCCGAACGGTCGCTCACGCATGCGTCGATGACGCACAGAAGATCGATGAGTTCGAAATGATCCATGGCGGCCTCCGCTGCGGCCATCCCTTCGCCCTGTCAACGGCGTGTGGCGCGGACTGGTTCCCAGGCCGGCTTCATCCCTGCGGCCTTGCCGGCGCGAGCTTGAGGTCGAAGCGGGCCGGCAGGCATGGCTCGATACAGGCCTTGCGCACCGATCCGGTTGTCATGGTGTCGATTGGAAGAGGGACTATCATCCGAGCGTGGCGTGCCGGCCAGAGCGGCCTGCCAAAGAGAAGGAGACGCCGCCGATCATCAGCGCCAGGAGCAGTGCCGCAAACAGGTTCGCGATCATGTTGCCGGGTTGCACGGCCAGCAACTCCAGGAGCGATTGAAGGGAAAGGCGTGCCCGTCATATCGCAGGAATGGCGGGCACGCTTCCGTCGACCGCCGATGAAGGGACTTGTCCGGCGGCTTGCTACCAAATGTATTGATGGCGCTGTTGTTTCTTGAAAATCGGCGACTCGGGCCTCTGCGTTCGGCGGCTGAGACTTCAGTCTGAAAACCGCTTCGGACCGTCGCCCGAGAGCCGGGCAATCGCTTTCGGCTGCCGTTGCCCGGCCATAGAAATCGGCGGAAGGAGAGAAGACATGGCCTGCTGACGCTTCCGCCTTTTGACAGGCCGCTCCAACTGTTGCTCCTTCCAATTCACGGTAGAAATCAGGCCTCGAGGTCCATGGGCTGATGGCCGGGCTGCTGGTGCCAAAGCACCTGGCGATAATCCGTCAATTCGACGACCTGCGTGCAGACCGGGCAGATGTAGCTGTCGCAGCATTGGCGAAGGGCCGGCGACCCGCGGGGACGCGAATAGGCTTTGACGACTTGATCAAGCATGGTTTCCTCCTGGTGGTTGTTGATTATCCCAGCCCAAAGCTTCTTCCCCCTCGCCGGCATGTCGCGCCGCCGCGGCGCTCGGCCAGCGCTGGAACAGGTTCGGCATGATGCTGATTGGGGAACGCACGAGGCCGCGATGATATCGCCTTGATTGTTGCCGAGGGTCGCATCGAATTCTCCCTGTCGGGCGAAAACGGATGGTCCCTCAACCACCGCCGTGCCAGCGCAAAAAGAGCAAAGCACCGGCGACAAGGTTCCGCATTAACTTCGGATAAGGCGCAATGAAATCTTCCCAAAATTCTCCGACCGCCGGGAGCGCCCAGTATATTAGCTGCCACTCATAATAAGGTGTTGAATGAGACGGCGGTCGCCGACGATCGCAACGTCAGGCGCCGCTTCACATGGGAGGGAAACCACGTGTAGCCCGGCAGCCGCACGATCTCGACACGCGTCTTGGCGGGCGCGTGGACCGACTCCTGTGAAGGATACCGTTCTGAAACCAGACCCGTCGCGCGACCCACCGCGCCGCGATGCCGCATGAGGATGCGCCCGCCTTCATGAAGACGCTGAGCGCTCTTCCCTCAACCCTCGGTCGGGACGCGCTCAGGCTCACGGTACTGACCGCTGTGCGTTCGAATGAGACTCGCAAGGCGACCTGGGCCGTGTTCGATCTCGACAAGGCGGGCTGGTCGATACCCGCGGCCAGAATGAAGATGAAGGAGCCCACGTCGTTCCGCTCGCCCCCGCTACGGTCAAGCTGCTGCGCGCGCTGCACCAGCGTCACCTCGCATTACACGGCGAGGTTAAGCCGGAGAGCCTGCTGTTCAGCTTCACAGGTGACAAGCCGTTCAGCGATATGACCATGCTAAAGGTTCTGCGGGACATGAAGGTTGGGAATGCGACCGTTCACGGCTTTCGCAGCACGTTCACCGATTGGGTGGCCGAATGCACCAACGTGCCGAAGGAAGTCGCAGACAAGGCTTTGGCACATCGCATCGCCAACACGGTTGAAGCAGCCTATCGGCGCACCGATTTTTTTGACCGGCGTCGTGTGCTGATGAACGAGGGCCGAGTTTCTCCTGGGCTAAGTGCAGGGCGAACCGCTCGACCTCACTGCCGAGGAGAACGCCACCATTGGGGCGCTAAACGCCGAATATCAGAAGCTCGAGGCCGAATATGTCCGAACTGAACCGGCTGATGCCCGCTCAGCCAGAAGGTCTTGATCCAGCAATTGCGCGAGATGGAGGCGCACGGCATCGTGAGCCGCACGGTGTTCCCGCAGGTGCCGCCAAGAGTGGATTATGAAGCGACGCCGCTGGGCCAAAGCGTGAGGCCAGTTCTACTTGACCTGTGCAAATGGGGCCGCCGCCACGCCGCCGAGCTCGACGAACTCGATAGCCTCGGCGATGGCGGGAAACTGTCGCTGCCCGTTAGTCTAGCCGCGCGGCGCGTCGTCTTCGCCCTCGACCATCAGCTTTCCGATCAATTCGCGAACCCAGCGCTGCCCGGCATGGCCGTGACAACGCTCGTGCCAGATCAAGCCGATATCGAACCGCTCGCTCAGCCAGGGCAGATCGATGATCGTCAGCCTTTCCGATTGGGCACGAAACAGCCGCCTGGGTACGAGCGCGACAAGATCGCTGCTGGAAACAATTTCGGGAATGAACAAGAACGAGCCCGCTGACATGACGACATTGCGCCGATAACCGAGAACCCCCAAGGCGTCGTCAACTGGTGTCTCGAAATTGCCGCCTCGCCGTGAGACGATGATATGTTCCATCCTGACATAGTTCTCGATCGTCAGGCCAGGCTTCAGATCCGGGTGGCTTTGCCTGCCGATGAGGACATATGTTTCCTCGTAAAGATGACATGCACGTAGATGCGGCATCGCGGGATCGGGTGTGGCGATCACCAAATCGATATCGCCGTTCGCCAACTGCTGTTCCATGAGGGCGGGGGACAGGTGCCAAACCGCCACGCGCACGCCTGGTGCTATCCGCCGGAGCGCTAAGACGAGCGGCATCACAACGGCTGCCTGGACATAATCCGAGCAAGCGATCGACACAGCGAGTTGCGCCGTTTCGGGATCGAAGTCCCTGTGGGATTGCAGTGTCGAGCGCACCCGATCCAACGCCTCGCGCAATTGCGGGGCAAGTTCTGTTGCCTTGGCGGTCGGGGTCATTCCGCGCTGGGCGGGAAGAAGCAAGGGATCGTCGAACAAATCCCGCAGCCGCGCGAGTTGCGCACTGACTGCCGGCTGGCTGAGATGCAGCTTCGCCGCCGCCTTGGTGACGTTCCGTTCGGCGAGCAGCACTTCGAGCGTTGCCAGAAGGTTGAGGTCGATGCGGCTGGTATCTACCACCTTTATTCCCGAACAAAATATAATCGATTTCAAATATGGCCGGAAAGCCTCCATCCTGCAAGCATCGACGCGGGAGCTTCACCAATCTCTCCCGCGGGAGGCAAGGA
>NZ_RZSB01000497.1:0-4509 GCF_004023285.1 Mesorhizobium sp. M2A.F.Ca.ET.067.02.1.1 | reverse complement strand
CTTCGCCGCCACGCCGGCGCATGAGCTAGGCGCCGTGGTCATCAAGGAACTGCTCGCCCGCGCGAGCGTCGAAGCCGCGGAGGTCGACGAGGTCATCCTCGGCCAGGTGCTGACCGCCGCTCAAGGACAGAACCCGGCCCGTCAGGCCTCGATCAATGCCGGCCTGCCGAAGGAAACGACGGCCTGGGGCCTCAACCAGGTTTGCGGCTCGGGCCTGCGCGCCATCGCGCTCGGCATGCAGCAGATCGCCGCCGGCGACGCCAAGGTGATCATCGCCGGCGGCCAGGAATCGATGTCGTTGTCGCCGCACGCCGAGCATCTTCGCGCAGGTGTGAAGATGGGCGACTACAAGATGATCGACACCATGATCAAGGACGGCCTGTGGGACGCTTTCAACGGCTACCACATGGGCAACACCGCCGAGAACGTCGCCCGCCAGTTCCAGATCACCCGCGAAACCCAGGACGAGTTCGCGCTTGCCTCGCAGAACAAGGCCGAGGCCGCGCAGAAGGCCGGCAGGTTCAAGGACGAGATCGTCGCCTTCACCATCAAGGGCAAGAAGGGCGACACCATCGTCGACCAGGACGAATATATCCGTCATGGCGCCACGATCGACGCCATGACCAAGCTGAGGCCCGCTTTCGACAAGGACGGCACGGTCACAGCCGCGAACGCGTCCGGCATCAATGACGGCGCCGCCGGCGCGCTGCTGATGACCGAGGCCGAGGCCGCCCGCCGCGGCATCACCCCGCTGGCGCGCATTGCTTCCTGGGCGACCGCCGGCGTCGACCCGGCGATCATGGGCACCGGTCCGATTCCCGCCTCGAAGCGGGCGCTGGAGAAGGCCGGCTGGTCGGTCAAGGACCTCGATCTCGTCGAGGCCAACGAGGCCTTCGCCGCGCAGGCCTGCGCCGTCAACCAGGGCATGGGCTGGGACCCCTCGATCGTCAACGTCAATGGCGGCGCCATCGCCATTGGCCATCCGATCGGCGCGTCCGGCGCCCGCATCTTCAACACGCTGGTCTACGAGATGCGCCGCCGCGGCGCTAAGAAAGGCCTTGCCACGCTGTGCATCGGCGGCGGCATGGGCGTCGCCATGTGCGTGGAAGCGATCTGAACAGCCAATTGCGAATAGAGAGTAGCGAATAGGGAAGAAAAAGCGTCGCGGCGGGACATCAGACCCCTACTCGCTATTCGCTACTCCCTATTCGCTCAGTCGATTTCTAAAGGGAGGACCACATGAGCAAGGTAGCAATTGTCACCGGCGGAACGCGCGGCATTGGTGCTGCGATATCGGCCGCCTTGAAGAACGCCGGCTATTCGGTCGCCGCCAACTATGCCGGCAATGACGAAGCGGCTCAGAAATTCAAGGCCGAGACCGGCATCCCGGTCTACAAATGGTCCGTCGCGGACTACGATGCCTGCGCCGCCGGCATCAAGCAGATCGAAGCCGATCTCGGTCCGGTCTCGGTGCTGGTCAACAACGCCGGCATCACCCGCGACGCCATGTTCCACAAGATGACGCCGGCACAGTGGAAGGAAGTGATCGACACCAACCTTTCCGGCGTCTTCAACATGACGCACCCGCTGTGGAGCGGCATGCGCGACCGCAAGTTCGGCCGCGTCATCACCATTTCCTCGATCAACGGCCAGAAGGGCCAGGCCGGCCAGGCCAATTATTCGGCGTCGAAGGCCGGCGACATCGGCTTCTCCAAGGCGCTTGCCCAGGAAGGCGCCCGCGCCGGCATAACCGTCAACGTGATCTGCCCCGGCTATATCGCGACCGAGATGGTCAAGGCGATCGACGAGAAGGTGCTCAACGAGCGCATCATCCCGCAGATCCCGGTCGGTCGCCTCGGCGAGCCGGAAGAGATCGCGCGCTGCGTCGTCTTCCTGGCTTCCGACGAGGCCGGCTTCATCACCGGCTCGACCATCACCGCCAATGGCGGCCAGTACTTTGCCTGACGGCATTTGTCGCCACGGCGGCTCCTGTTAGCGAATAGGGAGTAGCGAATAGGGAAGAACGGCGGCGTCAGCGCGGCGGTTATCAGATCCCTATCCCCTATTCCCTATTCGCTACTCTCTATTCGCTCCAACTTGCCTCAATTCGGGACGCAAAAGTTAACGGCCCGGCCGCTCTCTGTGCACAACCCTTCTGACAAACTGTGAATCCTCGGTGGGCAAGCTGTGGATAACACCATATTTAGGGGTGAACAAACCGGGAAACTTCTTGCATCTCTGATTCGTCGCCGATTCGTTCTGGCTTTGGTCGAAAAGTTAACCGCAGAAGCGGAAAACGTTACCCAAATCGTTAAAAGCGATTAAGAAAATTCAACAAATTCATAACCTTGACGACACCTCTCCAATCGACCGCGACCGTTCACCGGCAAAGGTTAACGGCGACGCGATCCCGGCGGTGGCAAAGCATGAATCGGGCCAGTTTCCCGATTCAGCATGTGGTGAGACTCACCGTCAAAAAATCCACATATAGCCGTGAACAAAACCTGAATCAGAACGAGTCAGCGATTCGTCGCTGATTCGTTCCAGACTCGTTCCAGCCGTTAACGGCAGGCGGTTTTGACCGAGTCCGTCGATTCCCGCCTGCCCAAAAGAACATTCCGCTTTCGCTCGGCGTCCTAAATCCCTATGTGTCGGCTGTCACACGCGGCGGCGTCGCCGCGCTTCCGACCAAAAGCATGATCCCGAAAAGTGGGAACCGGTTTTCGGAGAAAGATCATGCTCAAAGAATCGAAGCGGCAGAAACACTCATTTCCGAGCCGATGAATATCCAGCCGAAACACTCTCAGCCGCTTATCCTTTCGGGCCGCGACGTGACGGCCGTGCTTGGCCCCACCAACACCGGCAAGACCCATCTCGCCATCGAGCGCATGGTCGCGCATGAGACCGGCATCATCGGCCTGCCGCTGAGGCTGCTTGCCCGCGAAGTCTATGCGCGCGTCTGCGAGAAGGTCGGCGCCCACAAGGTGGCGCTGATCACCGGCGAGGAAAAGATCGTGCCTGCGGGCGCGCGATACTCGGTCTGCACCGTCGAGGCGATGCCGCGCGAGACCGACGCCGCCTTCGTCGCCATCGACGAAGTGCAGCTCGCCGGCGATCTCGAGCGCGGCCATATCTTCACCGACCGCATCCTGCATCTGCGCGGCCGGCAGGAGACGCTGCTGCTGGGCGCCGCCACCATGCATGGCATCCTGCAGCGCCTGCTGAAGGGCGTGTCGGTGGTGACGCGGCCGCGCCTGTCGCACCTTGCCTATGCCGGCTCGAAGAAGCTGACCCGGCTGCCGCGGCGCACGGCGATCGTCGCCTTCTCGGCCGACGAGGTCTATGCCATCGCCGAACTGATCCGCCGTCAGCAGGGCGGCGCCGCCGTCGTGCTCGGCGCGCTGTCGCCGCGCACCCGAAACGCCCAGGTGGAGATCTTCCAGTCCGGCGACGTCGACTATCTCGTCGCGACCGACGCCATCGGCATGGGGCTGAACCTCGACCTCGAGCACGTCGCCTTCGCCCAGAACCGCAAGTTCGACGGCTACCAATACCGCAACCTGAGCGCGGCCGAGCTCGGCCAGATCGCAGGACGCGCCGGCCGGCATCTGCGCGACGGCACGTTCGGCGTCACCGGGCAGGTCGACCCGTTCGACGAGGATCTGGTCGCCAAGATCGAGGCCCATGATTTCGACCCGGTGAAGGTGCTGCAATGGCGCACCGCCGATTTCGATTTTTCCAGCCTCGACGCGCTCAAGCGCTCGACCGAGACCAATGCGCCGGTCGAGGGGCTGACCCGCGCGCTGCCGGCTGTCGACGCGCAGGCGCTGGAGCATCTGTCGAAGGACGGCGACATCCGCGCCTTGGCCACCGGCAAGGATCGTGTCGCGCTGCTCTGGGAAGCCTGCGCGCTCCCCGACTACCGCAAGATCGCGCCGGCCCAGCACGCCGATCTTATCGCCTCCATCTATATGGACCTTGCGCGCCATGGCCATGTCGATGAGAATTACATGGCCGAGCAGGTGCGGCGCGCCGACACGACGGAAGGCGATATCGACACGCTCTCGCACCGGATCGCGCAGATCCGCACCTGGACTTTCGTCTCCAACCGCCCTGGATGGCTGGCCGATCAGCTACACTGGCAGGAAAAGACGCGCGAAATCGAAGACAGATTGTCGGATGCGTTGCATGAGCGGTTGACGAAACGCTTCATAGACCGCAGGACTTCCGTCCTCATGCGGCGCCTTAGAGAAAATACCATGCCTGAAGCCGAAATCAGCCCAACCGGAACCGTCCTCGTCGAAGGCCATCATGTCGGCGAGTTGCAGGGGTTCCGCTTCACCGCCGACCAAAGCGCCGGCGGCGAGGACGCCAAGGCGGTGCGGATCGCCGCTCAGAAGGCGCTCGCGGCCGAGTTCGACGCGCGCGCCGAACGCTTTGCCGCCTGCGCCAATGGCGACCTGGCCTTGGGCTCCGACGGCGTCCTGCGCTGGATCGGCGCGCCGATCC
>NZ_RZSB01000496.1:0-4518 GCF_004023285.1 Mesorhizobium sp. M2A.F.Ca.ET.067.02.1.1 | reverse complement strand
GGCAAGATCATCGCCGAGCGCTACAAGCTCGATCTGCCCAACTACGGCGAGTTCGACGAGAAGCGCGTCTTCCAGGCCGGACCTGAACTGCAGGGGCCGGTCAACTTCCGCGGCGTGCCGATGATGACGCCGGGTCCGCCATCGGCGGTGTCCGTGGCGAAATCTTCGGCCGCCTTCTCGCAGGCCTTGAGGAAGGAAGGCTTCAGCACCAGATCTTCCGGCGGATAACCGGCGAGGAAGAGCTCGGTGTAGAGCACCAGGTCGGCGCCCTGTCGCGCCGCGTCCGCCCTCGCCTCGCGCGCTTTTGCCAGATTGCCGGCGACGTCGCCGACGGTCGGGTTGAGCTGGGCGACGGCGATGCGCAGGATATCAGGAGCGGTCTTGGTCATGGAATGGATGTAGCGTGGCAGAAATCGTCGGGCAATGGCGATCGCTTGTGCCAATTAGGATCGATCGGCAGAGCCGATCATGTTCATGATCTATCGACGGATGTCGATCGTATCCCTAATCGCCCATATATTCGCGCAGCGCCTCTGCCGAGCGATTCTCGCCGATCGACATCGCCAGGATGCGCGAGATGTGGCGGCGCGGCAGGCCGGTCTCGGCCGACCATTGGTTGATCTGCGCCTGGATTTTTTCGAGGTCCCGCTTCGAGGTCGGGTTCTCGGCTATGTCAAGGCCGGCCTCGCGCAAGGCCGCCGCCATGTCGGCGGAAACGACGAACGTGTCCCATTCCAGCCAGCGCAGGAAATACTGACCCGTATTGCCGCCCAGCCGGCTGCCATGCTTGGCCAGATAGGCGGTCAGGCCGATCTGATCGTCCGCCGGCCAGGCGGCAATGAATTTCCCGAAGCTGCCATGCTCCTTCGACACGCGGTCGACGAAGGCGGCATTGTCGCGCACCGACTTGATCTTCTGCGGGTTGCGCACGATGCGGCTGTCGGATGCCAACTCGTGCCAGAAGTCGTCCGGCTGGAACAGAAGCCGCTTCGGCTCGAAACCGAGGAACGCCTCCTCGAAACCCGGCCATTTCTGCTCGATGACACGCCACACGAAGCCGGCGGCGAAAATGCGCTCGGCCATGGTTGAGAGAATGCGGTCGTCGGGGACTTTCGCCACCGCCTTGTTGTCGGGCGCAGGGCCAAGCAGCGGAGCGAGCACCGCCTCCCCGCCCTTGCGCTTTGCCGCCCGCGCGTGGATTTTCTGGAAATCGAGCATCGTTGTCCTTGCCTGTTCGCCGCAATCTAGCACTTCACGTCCGCCCCGGCAGCCTCTACGTCTATCGATGCCGGGCGAAGGAGAAGGCAGATGAACAAGATCGTCGAGGACATGGCGAACCGCTTGCTCAAGCGAAAGCCGGACGGCTTTGGTCCGCTCGAGAGCCGCGTGCTTCAATCGACGCTCGAGCGCACCACCATCACACGCGACACCAACAAGGCCGTCGCCTTCCACGAGACTTATGGCGACCGCGTCGCCGACACGATCGCCAGGATCGGCGGCTCATGGTCCTTCATCCTGACCTTCCTGGCTTTTCTTGCGCTTTGGACCCTCGGCAACGCCTGGCTGCTGACCCGCGACGCCTTCGATCCCTACCCCTTCATCTTCCTCAACCTTGTGCTGTCGATGCTGGCGGCGATCCAGGCGCCGGTGATCATGATGTCGCAGAACCGCCAGACCGAGCGCGACCGCATCGACGCGGCGCATGACTACGAGGTCAATCTAAAGGCGGAGATCGAGATCATGGCCCTGCATGAAAAGCTCGACGAGCTGCGCCACAGCGAGATCATCGGCATGCGAGACGAGATCCTGCGCATGGCCGAACAGATCAGGCGCATCGACGAGAAACTGTCGGCGCGGCCCGTCATAGAATGAACGGGACCATCCATCATCTCATCGAGCAATACGGGCTGATCGCGGTCTTCCTGGGCTGCGTCGCCGAAGGCGAAAGTGCCGCGATCCTTGGCGGTTTCTTCGCTCATCAGCACGTCTTCGTGCTGTGGCAGACTTTTGTGGCCGCCTTCCTCGGCGCCTTCGCCGGCGACACGTTCTTCTTCACCCTCGGCCGCAGCTTCGCCGAGCATCGCTATGTGAGGAGGTTGCGCAGGCGGCCGGGCTTCAGCCGCGCCTACCGCCTGCTCAACACCCATCCCAACATCTTCGTGCTGACCAACCGCTACATCTACGGCATGCGGCTGGTCGGCGGTATCGCTGCAGGCCTGTCGACCGTGCCCATGCCGCGCTTCGTCATCCTGAATGCCATCTCTTCCGCCGTGTGGGCGGCCCTGTTCAGCACTATCGGCTATGTTTTCGGCCTGGGCGCGGAGCGCATGGTGGGCCAGGCGTTCGAGCGGCATGAGCGCCTGCTCATCGCCCTTGGCGTCGGCGTCGGCGTCGCAATCATTGCCTGGCTGGTCGGCCATCATTTTGCCGGACGCGAACGCGCCAAGGAAGATCGGGCAGGATCCTGATCCGCCAGGAGTCAGATCGGCGCGCCGGTGAGGCGCTCGATCAAGGCTATGCCCCAGACGCCGCCGGCGATCACGATCGAAATCAACACCGCCAGTGACCCGCAATCCTTGGCGAGCTGGATTTCGATGTGGAATTCGCGCGAGATCGCGTCGCAGGCCGCCTCGATGCCGGTGTTGAGCACTTCGACCATGATCAACAGCAGAACCGCGCCGATCAAAAGGGCATAACCGCGCCAGGAGACCGAGATGAACCAGCCGGCTGGCAGCGCCAGCGCAAGCAAAAGCAACTCCTGCTGGAATGCCTTTTCGTGAGCGGCCAACTTGCGGAAGGCCCGAACCGAATTGATGAAAGCGTCAACCAGCCGCTGCATGCCCAGCCTCGTTTCGAGTCACGGTGAGGGGATATCGCAACGGCGGGATCAAGGGAATAAGGCAGCCGCCGCAAAATTCATCCGTCGGCGACCTTTATCGACGGCGTCGATTTCTCGAACTGCGGCAGCCCGTCCTCGATCGAATAGTAATCGCCTTTGTCGCCGACGAAGATGTGGCTTTCCGCCGTGAGGCCGCTCGGCCTCTCGAAGGATCCGGCCATGATGGAAATCGTGTCCAGTTCATTGTGCTTCCAGAAGAGCAGCGAGCCGCAGGTCCGGCAGAAGCCGCGTTTCGCCACATCGGAAGCACCGTACCAGCTGAGCGTGTCGGACCCTTCTATGACGATATCGGCATCCCTGGAGGCGGTAGCCGCGACGAAATGGCCGGTCTGCCGGCGACATTGCGAGCAATGGCAATAGACCACGCCGCGCAGCGGGCCACTCGTCCTGAAACGCACCGCCCCGCACAGGCATGATCCCCTGTGGTTATCGTCCATTTCCGGCCTCCTTCGACCATCCTCCGATCCATTGCCGGCCAGAATTTCAGGTTTGAAGTGGCTGGGCGCAGGCAAATGCGACACCGAAGCGACGCGTTTCAAAAGCTGCGCCTCACACGACTCTACATCCTGAGGTAGCAGAGACATCGAGGAAATGCAGGCCATTAAGGAAACTTTAGCGCAACTGCATCTATGTTTCCTGCAAGCGAAGGTCGTGTTGGGGACGCGCCGTCGCACCGCAATTCCGATTCAAATCCCCGAGTTAGCGACTCCCGGCGGAGGCAGGTCTCCGGTCGCACTGAAGGGGCAGTGAAACTGAACATGCAGCCGGCAGCCGTTCCCACCGACAGGAATACCGACATCGCCAGCACCGTCGTGGCGACGATGCGGCAGCTCGGCGTGCTTGGCATGCCCCGCAACTATGAAATCTTCTACGAGGCGCTCAGCGGCAGCAATCACGAACTCAGCCTTGCCGTCGTCTCGTTGAGCAACCGACCGACCCAGGAGGACCTCGACGGCATCGGGCGCACCTTCTTCCCCCAGCATCACGGACCGGCCATCGTCGAACATGCCCGCGAGATGGTCGCCAAGGAGCTCGAGGACATCGCCGCGCTGTTGCGCAGCGAGCGCTCGCATATCGAGAAATACGGCCGTCTCCTCGACGAGACCTCGAGCGGGCTGAGCAACCGCAGTCTGCTTTCGCAGGAACTCCTGCAGAAGATCGCTGGCGCAATGTCGGCCGCCACCAGCTCGACGATCGACCATGGCCGCCAGATCGCCAGCACGCTCAGCGAAAAGACGGCCGAGCTTGAAAGCGTCAAGTCGAAACTCGAGGAATACAAACGGCTTGCCGACACCGATCCGCTCACGCAACTGTGGAACCGACGCGCCTTCGACAAGGAGATCACCCGGATCTACAACAGCAATCGCGGCATCCTGTTCAACGCCTTGATCCTTGCCGATATCGATCATTTCAAGGACATAAACGATTGCTACGGCCACCCGGTCGGCGACAGGATCCTGCAGATCATCGCCGAGATCTTCCAGTCCAGCGTGCGTTCCGACATGTTCGTCGCGCGCACCGGCGGCGAGGAATTCGCCTTTATCGTCGAAGGCGCCAGCGAGGATGCCACATACGAGATCGCCGAGCGCATCCGCGCGCTGATCGAGCAGACCCCATTC
>NZ_RZSB01000495.1:0-4520 GCF_004023285.1 Mesorhizobium sp. M2A.F.Ca.ET.067.02.1.1 | reverse complement strand
CATCGACACCAACAAGGAAGCGATCGCCATCCTCGAGGCCAAGCGCCTCGGCATTCCGGTCGTGGCCATCATCGATTCGAACTGCGACCCGGACAAGATCGACTTCCCGATCCCCGGCAATGACGACGCGGCCCGCGCCATCCAGCTCTATTGCGACCTGATCGCCAAGGCTGCCATCGACGGCATCGCCCGCCAGCAGGGCGCGCTGGGCGTCGACATCGGCGCTTCGGCCGAGACTCCGGTCGAGCCGGCGCTCGACGCTCCGGCCAGCGAAGCTCCGGAAGCTTGACATCGAAGGCCGGAAACCGGCCTTCATCTTTCCAATAAGTTGGCGCGCTAAAGCGCTTTTGCCGAGCGCATCACCCGAGTCCCGGTTGGTGCGTCGGCGCATTTGAAACAAAGAGGCGACAATGACGATTTCGGCTGCACAGGTCAAAGAACTCCGCGACTTGACCGGCGCGGGCATGATGGACTGCAAGGCGGCGTTGAACGAGACCAACGGCGATATGGAAGCGGCCGTCGACTGGCTGCGCAAGAAGGGTATCTCGAAGGCCGACAAGAAGGCCGGGCGCACCGCCGCCGAGGGCCTGATCGGTGTCGATGCCGGCGTGCGTGAAGCTGCGGTCGTCGAGGTCAATTCCGAGACCGACTTCGTTGCCCGCAATGCTGCCTTCCAGGAGATCGTCGCCAACGTCGCCAAGGTCGCGCTCGCCTATGGCACGACCGAGGCCGTGGCTGCTGCCAAGTATCCGGGCTCCGACAAGTCGGTCAGCGACACCATCAAGGACGCGGTCGGCACCATCGGCGAGAACATGGGCTTCCGCCGCTCGGCGAAGCTCACCGTTCCGCATGGCGTGGTGGCGACCTATGTCCACAACGCGGTTGCCGACGGCCTCGGCAAGCTCGGCGTGCTGGTGGCGATCGAGACCACCGGCAACGAACACGCGGCCAACGCCTTTGCTCGCCAGGTCGCGATGCATGTCGCCGCCAGCAACCCGGTCGCGCTGACCGCCCAGGAAGTCGATCCGGCGCTGGTCGAGCGCGAGAAGGCGATCTTCTCCGATCAGGCGCGCCAGTCGGGCAAGCCGGAAGCCATCATCGAGAAGATGGTCGAGGGCCGCCTGCGCAAGTTCTATGAAGAGGTCGTGCTTTTGAAGCAGGCCTTCGTGCTCAATCCCGACATCACCGTCGAGAAGGCGCTGAAGGATGCCGAGAAGGAGATCGGCGCTCCGGCGAAGATCACCGCCTATCTGCGTTACGCGCTGGGCGAGGGCATCGAGAAGGAAACGACCGATTTCGCGGCGGAAGTCGCGGCAGCGGTCAAGAAATAGCTCCGATCCAGGGGGAGCGCATCGCGTTTCCCTTAAGGTGAAGAGCTCACGAGCTCAGGCAACTCGGCCGGGTGTCCGCATGGATGCTCGGCCGATTTCTTGTGCGCTGTCGATAAAGGCCCTGAGCTTCGGCGCCATCGACGCGCGGCGCGGAAAATAGAGGAAGAGGCCCGGCTCCTCGATCGCCGTATGCGGCAGGATCTGGACGAGGCGGCCGGCTGCAAGGTCGGCGCGCACCAGCGGCTCGAAAACGTAGGCGAGCCCGACGCCGGCCAGCGCCAGATCGATGGCGCCAAGCGAATCCGTGACGATGGCCGTGCCGCGTGTCTCGACAACGACATCCCTGTCGTTGTCATTCAGGTCCCAGCGGTACAGCGCGCCCGATCGCACCAGCCGGTAGCCGATGCAGTTGTGATCGGCGAGATCGGCCACGGCGCGCGGGCGGCCACGCTTTCCGACATAGGTGGGCGAGGCGACGATGACGGCTTTGAACGGCGGCGTCATCCTGACGGTGACCATGTCCTGCGCGATCATCTCGCCCAGCCGGACGCCGGCATCAAAACCTTCGCCGACGATATCGATAAGTCCTTGGTCGGCAACGATCTCGACCGTCACATCGGGGTAGCGTTCGGCCATCGCCGCGACCACCGGCGTCACCGCCAGGGGGATCGCTATGTTGGAGGCATTGATCCTGAGCAGGCCGGCCGGCCTTCCCTTCACGCCGCGGATCCGGTCCATCCGTTCGGCGATGTCCTGCAGGGCAGGGCCCGCCGTCTCCACCAGCGCCTTGCCGGCCTCGGTCAGCGAGACGCTGCGCGTTGTGCGGGCGAAGAGCGGCTGGCCGACGCGCTCTTCCACGAGCCGCACCGCATGGCTCACGGCGGATGGACTCATCCCGAGCTCGGCCGCGGCAAGCGCAAAGCCGCCGCGCCGCGCCACGGCGACGATGACCGGCAGATGTGTGAGCAGATCGCGATCCATTCATGAATGATATCGCATAGTCTTTGCGAACAATGCAATCTTATCGTTGCTCTCAAGCCAGCCCATATTGGCATCAACACATCGGCGGCGGGCTGATGCCTCAAGGAGAGACGAAATGAATGCGTTGAGACATGTAACCTTTGCGGCGGGCATGGCATTGGCGCCGGTCAATGCCGGTGGAGCCGAGGCGACCGGTTGGCAGGCGCTTGCCGACGAGCGCGCGGTGATCCGCATCGCCGACGCCATCGACCGCGCGGTGGATGCGCAGGACTGGGAGCTGGCGCGCAGCTATTTTGCCGACCGCGTCACCGCCGATTTCAGCAGCCTCTCCGGCCAGCCCGCGGCCAACATCGCCTCCGACGACCTGATCGGCGCCTGGGCGGGCAATCTCAAGGGCAGCAAGACCAGCCTGCATCTGCGCACCAACCATCAGCTCGTGCTCGAGGCCGATACCGCGACCGTCCATTCCAACGGCTATGCCTGGAACCGGATGGAAGGCAATGGCGACCCGCTCTGGGAGGTCTGGGGCACCTATGTGCATCATTTGACCCGCTCGGCTGCCGGCTGGAAGGTCGACGGCTTCACCTTCCGCATGACGCATGAGCGCGGCAATCCCTGGGTCAAGGCGACCCCCGGCCAGTGACCGGCAGCAAGTCAGTTCAGAATCGGAAGACCACCATGAGCATGACCTATTACACGCTTGGCAACAGCGGGCTGCGCGTCAGCCGGCTGGCGCTCGGCACCATGACCTTCGGCACCGAATGGGGCTGGGGCGCGGACAGGGACGCCGCCCGCGCGATGTTCGACGCCTATGTCGAAGCGGGCGGCAATTTCTTCGACACGGCCGATCTCTATACCGGCGGCACAGCCGAGGCGTGGCTCGGCGAATTCGTCGCCGAGCGAGGCTTGCGCGACAAGGCGGTGATCGCCACCAAATTCACCTTCAACGCGGAACCGGGTAACCCCAATGGCGGCGGCAATGGCCGCAAGAACATCATACGCGCTGTGGACGCCTCGCTGAAACGGCTCGGTACAGACTATATCGACCTTTACCTGCTGCATGTCTGGGATCGCATCACTCCGGCCGAGGAGGTGCTGCGCACGCTTGACGATCTTGTACGCGCCGGCAAGGTGCGCCATATCGGCCTCTCCGACGTGCCGGCCTGGTATGCCGGCCGCGCCCAGGCGATCGCCGAATTGCGCGGCTACGAGCCGGTCTCGGCGCTGCAGCTCGAATACTCGCTGGCCGAGCGCGCCATCGAACATGAATATGTGCCTTTCGCCACCCGTCATGGCGCGGGCATCATGGTGTGGAGCCCTTTGGCCAGCGGGCTGCTCAGCGGCAAATACAGGCCAACACAAGCCGGGAATGCCGGCCGGCTCGACGGCCTCCGCAACACCACACATCCCGGCTTCCAGAAGTTCAGCGACCGCAACTGGGCGATCGTGGCGGAGCTCGAGAAGGTGGCGGCCGAGCTTAGCCGCAGCATGGCGCAGGTCGCGCTCAACTGGGTGGCGACCCAGCCAGGAATCGCCTCCGTAATCCTTGGAGCGACGAGGCTCGAGCAGCTCGAGGACAATCTTGGCGCGCTCGATTTTTCGATTCCCGGCGAGCTTCGCAAGCGGCTGGAGGAGGTCAGCGCCACGCCAGCACCGTTTCCGCATTCCTATTTCGGCTCCGAGATCCAGGTGCGGGTGACCGGTGGCGCGGTGACTGGCGACAAGCCGGCAGGCTATTGCCCTCCCGTCATCATCGAAGGCGAAGCGGTCAGCATCTCAAGCGACTGATCGAAAAAGGGCAACTGTTCGAAAGGCGGCAACTGACCGAAAAAGCCTGGAATTTTGCACGAGGGCGCGGCGTGACATCGCCGCGCCCTTCGTGTATCGGGTCAACCCGTCATGACAGCATCGCCGGATGAAGCGGGGGCGGTTTTGCCTCCAAAATTGCCGCGCCGAGATTTGCGAGGATCAAGATGACGGATAAGCCCCTCTATCGACGTGTCGTGCTGAAAGCTTCCGGCGAAGCGTTGATGGGCGAGCAGCATTTCGGCATCGACGTCTCGGTGGTCGATCGTATCGCCGCCGACATCGCCGAGGCGCGCGCGCTGGGCGTGGAAGTGGGCGTCGTCATCGGCGGCGGCAACATCTTCCGCGGCGTCGCCGTCGCCTCGAAGGGCGGCGACCGCGTCACCGGCGATCACATGGGCA
>NZ_RZSB01000494.1:0-4552 GCF_004023285.1 Mesorhizobium sp. M2A.F.Ca.ET.067.02.1.1 | reverse complement strand
CGCGCCGCGGCGAAAAGCTCTTGGCGGTGGCGCCAAAACTGCGCGCCAAGGGCGCTGGCGACGTGATCTTTTTGCTCCTGAATGAAGACGCTGTCGCCGGATCGCTCACGACCAAAAACCTGTCGCGCTTTGCGGCGCGGCGCCTGTTCGAGCGCCTCCAACAACTGGATGTCGTGCGCGAGCTGTCGGGCCGCGCCAGCTTCCGGCTGTTTGGGCTCTAGCGATGAGCCAGGCCTCCGTCCGCCGCAAGCCAGATGATCAGCCGGCGTTGCTCGACACCGAGCTCGAGCACCTGCCGCCGGAACTGCGCTGGCGCGAGTGGATGGGCCGCGTCGAAGCGGTGATCTTCGCCGCCAGCGAGCCTGTGCCGCGCGAGGTGCTGGCGCGGGTTGTGGGAAAAAACTGCAATCTCGAGCTGGTCATCGACGACATCCGCGCCGAGCTTGCCGGCCGCCCCTACGAGCTGGTCGCGGTCGCCGGCGGCTGGCAACACCGGACCAAGAAGGTTTTTGGCGACGCGATCCACGCCGCCTTCGGCACGCCGGCGGGGCAGGGGACAAAAGACCTGTCGCAGTCGGAGGCGCTTGTGCTGATGTGCATCGCCTACTTCCAGCCGATCACTCGGGGCGAGCTGTCATCCTTCTTCGGCAAGGAGGTGTCGCGTGATCTGATCGGCGTGCTGCGCGCGCAGGATCTAATCGCCTCGGGGCCGCGCAGCCCGCAGCCAGGCGCGCCCTACACCTGTGTGACGACCAAAAACTTTCTGTCGCAGTTCGGGCACGACACGCTGCGACAGCTGCCGGATTTCGAGGCGCTCGAGGACGCCGGGCTGTTGTCGAAGGAGAAGCTGCTGGCCGGCGATATCCCGACTGGGCTGACCGGGGCGGGCGACGGGGAAGAGGGCGAGCCAACGAGAGGCGTCGTTGAGGATGAGGCGCTCTGAACTGATCGAAAAACAGGTTGCTTACGACAGCTAGCAACTCAGGGCCAAGATGACTGGTCGTGCGGCAGCCGGTCATCGGGATCGTGAACCGCGACATGGTCGCCGTCGACAAGATTGGCCGGAAAGATCACCAGATTGGTGCCACCGGCGTGGCGCAGCGAAGGAAACAGGATACCGCGAAGCCCGGCCGTGATGATCAAATCCGCGAGCTTCCACGATGGCGGGATTTTCTTGTCGATGCGAGCGATCTGGCGCCAGGCACAATCCCATTCCTTCCAGGCGCCGTCCGAGATGTCCTGGTCGAATCCCTGCGAAGCCGTGAAGCCATCAGCGGCGACGTGCAGCTGGCCCGCCGGTTGGAGCAATTCACCCGCAGCCGCTGGGCTGCAAACGAACATTCGAGAATCTGATGGTCTCGCTCCCGCGTTGCATATTTCTTCCTATTCGCCGATGGTGTGATCGAGCAATTGATCAAGTCGGTTGCACGTTGAAGAATGGCCTTAGTCTGAGCAAGGTTTGCTGCAACGGCCATGACATACCCCATAACGCCAGCCCGCAGTGTATGAATGCCTTCTGCGCAAATTCCAGTCGTTTCCGATCACAAGCTTGATGTGCTCATGCTCTATGGCTCGACGGACCGCCTCTGTCGTTGTGGCGCTCCCATGAAGAACTTGGCCCATAGCGCACCCTTTGATTCGGACGACAATGATGCCCCATCAAAGATCCCATGACCGGTGGTGGATAGCGACCTGCGCTCTGGCAGAGTGGGGTTGCTGACCAACAACTCTGTGGAGGCCAATCATGCGGGTTGTAGCCGATGGATTTGCGGCGCCTGCCGCTATCCGCACCGATCTTGGCGCGATCTTCGTTTCTTTGGAACTCAGTAAATCGACCTGGTTGATCACTTCGCTGTCGCCGGGCAGTGGGGAGAAGATGTCGAAACATGCGCTACGCGGCGGCGATATCACAGGACTGCTGGCACGCTTTGCCCGGCTTCAGGACAAGGCACAGGCGCGCGCCTGCCGGCACTTTGCGCTTGTGGTCATTCAGGAGGCGGGTCTCGACGGCTTCTGGATCCATCGAATCCTGGAGGCCGAGGGGATCGAAAGCCATGTCGTCGACGCCGCCTCGATTGCCACGTCGCGCCGGCGGCGTCGTGCCAAGACCGACAAGCTCGATGGTGAGGCGTTGGTGCGTGCGCTGCTCGCCTACAAACGAGGCGAGCCGCGCGTGTGCGCGATGGTTAGGGTACCGAACGTCAAGGAGGAGGACCATCGGCACATCGGCCGTGAACGCAAGGCTCTGGTTGGTGAGCGGACCTGCCATGTCAACCGGATCAAGGGCCCGCTGTTTGCTCAGGGCCCGCTGCGACGTGACCGGCGACATCGGCTTGAGGAATTGAGGATCGGCGACGGCCGCGCACTGCCAGAACATCTGAAGGGGCAAATCCGTCGCGAGCTCGACCGACTCGAACTGGTGATAGTCCAGATCAAAGAGGTGCAGGCCGAGCGCGACGCTCTGCTGGCAATCGAAGTCGCCAAAACTCCAGCAGATTGCTCGATCTCAAGGGCATCGGCCCCGAATGTGCCGCCATCCTCTACGCGGAAGGGCTGTTCCGGCACTTCGATAATCGTCGGCAAGGTCGCCGCCTATGCGGGCTCGCGCCGACGCCTTGGCAGAGCGGATCGGTCCAGCACGAGCAAGGCGTCTCGAAGGCCGGCAGCCCCCGGCTGCGAACCACGATGATCGAGTTGGCCTGGCTGTGGCTGCGCAATCAACCGAGTTCAGCGCTTACCCGCTGGATCCACGAACACGTGATGCACAATCAGGGGCGCCTCAAAAAGACAACCATCGTCGCCCTTGCAAGGAAGCTGCTCGTGGCGCTGTGGAAATACGTGACCGCGGGCGTCGTCATCGAAGGTGCCGTCATGAAGGCTGTCTGACGAGATCGCACCGATGCACTCATCCCTCGAGGCCTGATCAGCCTCGGCGGATCCAGGAGGCGAACCGAGATCCCAGCTGGCTGAAATGCCGTATCAAAGACGGGTCTCGCCTTCTGGACCCCTGCCGCCGCAAGCGGGATATTGGTGCAGCCGTCTCAAGCGGCGACCGTATGTGAGTTTGACTAGGCTCGATTGACCGAGCCGTGTCACGCAATCGGGCCCAGCTCTGGATTCCGCCGCCAATTGGGAGCAACACGATGCCGCCCTAACACACCTCTTGACCTCAGCATCGTCATCTGAGCCTGGGATCAAACATCTAGATCGGCAAAGTATGAATACAGCAGCTCGTCTTTCGAGCGCCTCCATACCCGCGACCGTAGAACTCAGCTCTCCACATATTGGCCAATGCCCGCGAGGAGCGCGAGCGCAGCCGACAGCACGGTTTAAGGCCGGCCGCGTGTCGGCGACGAGACGATTAGTTGGATCAACCAGCGTCAAACGGCGCTGGGCGAGGTCAGCGCTCGCTCGATCGCGCGACAGCGCAGCCAATCCGCTTCTTCGTGCCGGGCTTGGATCTCCTTGCGGACTTCGAGCGCCAGTTCGACGGCCGCCGGCGTCATCTGGTCGGTAATCAGCCTGCCGATGGCTTCATCGACAGGAGGTCCGGCGATCTGCTGGCACGAGGGTTCGCCACGATAGGTATGGCGCGATCACAGATGTGGGGCGCGCCGCGCTACCCCGCCGTCCGTCGGCTGCTGACCAATCCGATCTATGCTGGTGCCTATGTCTTTGGGCGCACCGCCACGCGCGCGCGCGTCGAAGGCGGTCGCGAAGTCGTCACCCCGGTGTGGCGCGCCGACGTGAGGGCTGGGCGGTTCTGATCCGCGATCAGGCGGTCGCGCGGCTCGAAGATCAGAGGAGCTTGCACAACGAGCAGCCGAGCGCCGTTAGCGACGACGAGCGTACGACGCTTTATGTGCTCGCCGACGACGTGCCTGACTGTGAAATCATCCCGCCGCTTCGGTCGAGACGCGCACCGGATGTGCGCACCGCGCTGAAGGAGATCATTGTCACGGCCGAACCGGTCGGCTCCACCTCGTGCTACACAGGCAGGGGCGGCGATCACACGCGGCTCGCAGTGGTGAAGAACCGGTCTGGCCAAAACCGCTATAAGACACGTGGCGACGGAACACTGATGCGCGAACTCGCCACAACTTTTGCCCGATCACAGCATCGCCCCGTCCTCAACCGGCTCGGCATACGCTCGGCCAGGGGACAGACCTGGACGCAACTGCGCGTGCGCAATTTCCGCGGCGCGCATCAAATCCCGGTCTACCGGAAGGGCGAACGTGCGGAGCGCCAGCTGATCCTGAGTGAAGCTGTAAGCCGTCTCGGCGTCAGCAACATGACCGTTATTCGACTGATCCGAGGGGCTGTTACCGGCAAGGCAGGCTTGCATCGGCGCCCCCTATGTCAACGGCATCAACATTCTGTCAGCTTCGTCGGCTCCTCGACACCGGCTTGTTTGCTTAATTGCTTATTTTGCCTCAGGCCAAGCGGCTGAAAACACTCACAAGAACTGTTTCTGCGCCTCATTCGGCCGAATTGGCATGGGTTTTGATACTCTCACTGCGAGGGGCAGGAGGTGCCGACCGGCGCGCCGCCG
>NZ_RZSB01000493.1:0-4568 GCF_004023285.1 Mesorhizobium sp. M2A.F.Ca.ET.067.02.1.1 | reverse complement strand
GTCTCCGACAGGACGGCCGATTTGCCAGTGCTGCTGGAATCGGCGTTCGACGTGGCGGTGAAGCCTTGCTCCAGCGTCGGACGGAAGACAAAGGTGCCGATCCTTACGCCGGGAGCGGCGAAGGGATCTTCCTCCGGCTTGACCTTCTGTCCATCGATCGATCCGGTACGCTCCTGGCCCGGGTCGAGCTTCTGCTTGTCGACGCTGTCGATGGTGACGGCGCGGCGGTTGCCGCCGTCGCCGGCAGTCGCTGCAGCATCGGCCTGATCACCGGTGGCGGCGGTTGCGGCGGTGGTCGTGTTGTCGGTTGCCTCGCCCGCCTTCTTCTTGGTCTTTTTCTTATCGGCAGTCTTGCTGCTGGCCTTCGTGTCGGCCTTGGCGTCCTGTGTGCGCTGCCTTGCCGTCGAGGGCCGGCGCGGCTTTGCCGGCGCCGTGTCGGCCAGCGGGTCGTTGGCTGCCGGCGGCTGGTCGAAGATGCTGTCCGACGCACCAGCCGTCTGGTCGTCATCCGGAACCGCGCCTGGGCTTGCCGGCTGATAGGTTGTCGGCGCCGTGTCCTGGACGGCGGCGGGAGCGTTCTGATCCTGCGATCCTTGCGCCCGCAACTGCCTGGCCTTGCGCTGCTGGTCGGCAAGTATGGCCGATTCGGAAACCTCGCCGCGCAGTTCGGTTTCCTGCGAAAATGCAAGCGCCGGGCGCAGCAAGGCAAGCGCGCTTGCCGTCAGCAGTGCTGCAACGGCAATGCCCCTTCGACCGATTTTCGTTTCAGGCTGGCCCCCGGACATCGTCACCACTGCTTGCGCGGCGCGGTTGCGCCATACTTACCGAACCGTAAATGCGGATGGTTAACGGAGGGTTGAGACTGACTGCCTGGGTTGCCCGCAAACGAGGGCAAACGGCAATTCCGTTGGACAGGCGGGCGACATGGCGCTAATGGCTTCTGCCATGCATGCGGGGTCCCCAGAAAGAAAGCAGCCGGACAGGCAGGCTGCGATCGAATCGGCGCTGAGAACGGTGGCGACGGAGCAGGCCGGCATGGCGGCCCTGGCCGCCGGACTCGCAGATGGGCTAGCCGAGCCCTTCGCGGCGGCCATCGACCTGATTTCGCGGATCGCGGGCCGCGTCATCGTCACCGGCGTCGGCAAGAGCGGCCATATCGGCTCCAAGATCGCCGCGACGCTGGCCTCGACCGGCACGCCGGCCTTTTTCGTCCATCCGGCGGAGGCCAATCACGGCGATCTCGGCATGATCGCCCGTGACGACGCCATCATCGCCATGTCGTGGTCGGGCGAAACCAAGGAACTGATGGGTATCGTCGCTTATTCGAGGCGGTTCTCGATCCCGCTGATCGCCATCACTTCCGGGGAGAACTCTGCACTGGCGCGAGCGGCGGACGTGGTCTTGCTGCTGCCGATCGTGCCGGAGGCCTGTCCGCACGGGCTGGCGCCGACGACGTCGACGCTTCTGCAACTCGTCATGGGCGATGCGCTGGCGATCGCGCTGCTCGAGGCGCGTGGCTTCACATCCGATCACTTCCGAACCTTGCACCCCGGCGGGCAGCTTGGCGCCAATCTGACCCTGGTTTCGGAGATCATGCGGACCGGCGATCAGGTGCCGCTTGCTTTGCTCGGCACCAAGATGCCGGAAGCGGTGATGACGCTCTCGCAAAAGAAAGTTGGCTGTGTCTGCATCGTCGATGCCAGCGGCAAACTGGTCGGGATCGTCACCGACGGCGACGTCGCACGCAATCTGCATCGCAATCTCGCCGACGTCACCGTCGATGAGGTGATGACCCGCACCCCCAAGACGATCGATCCGCAGACGCTGGCGGGCACGGCGATCGCCATGCTCAACGAGCACAATATCGGCGCGCTGGTCGTGATCAAAAACAAAATGCCGGTGGGCGTGGTTCACTTCCACGACCTGCTGCGCATCGGCGCAGCTTAACGCGTGAGATTTCAGGCCGAATCGGCCCGATATTTTGATCTGTCTCGGCTCAGATTGCCTCGACAGTCAGCTCCAGATCGGTATCCGCCGCCCCGGTCACGCGCACCTGCGCGCCGACCGGCAGGTCGGGACCGGAGACGCGCCACAGCGTGTCGCCGAGCCGGATGCGGCCGCGGCCGTTCTTGATCGGCTCGGCCAACGTTGCCGTGCGGCCGACCATCTGCGCGCCGCGGCGGTTGAGCAGCGGCTGGTCGACGCTGCCTTGCCGACTGACGGCGATCTGCCGACCGACATAGGCGGAGATCACGGCCAGCACGAGGAAGGCCAGGACCTGGACCTGCCAGGTCCAGAACGCCGCGTCCCAGATCGCCAGCGACACCGCGCCGACGATCAGCGCCGCGATGCCGATCCACAGCATGAACACGCCGGGCGCCACGACTTCCATCACCAGGAGCACGATGCCGAGAACCATCCAGTTCCACGGGCCGAGTTCCGAAACGATGCGGTCGATCATTGACGGTCTCCCACAGAGTTAGATGATCAGCTGTCGGTCTGCCGCACGATCGGCGGGCGCGAACACTGACGCGGCGTGCCCGATGGGGTATCGCCCTTGAAGACTTCGCGGGCGATCTCGCCGATGCCGCCGAGCGAACCGATCAGCGACGAGGCCTCGAACGGCATCAGCACGATCTTGTTGTTGCTCGACGAGCCGATCTTGGCCAAGGCCTCGGTGTATTTCTGCGCGACGAAGTAGTTGATGGCCTGCACATCGCCCTTGGCGATGGCTTCCGACACGACCTGCGTCGCCTTCGCTTCCGCCTCGGCCGAGCGCTCGCGCGCCTCGGCGTCGCGGAAAGCGGCTTCCCTGCGGCCCTCGGCTTCAAGGATCTGCGATTGCTTGAGGCCTTCGGCGGCCAGGATCTGGGCGCGCTTGTCGCGCTCGGCCATCATCTGGCGGCCCATCGATTCCACGAGATTGGCCGGCGGGTTGATGTCCTTGATCTCGACGCGGGTGATCTTGATGCCCCACGGATGCGCCGCCTCGTCCACGACGCGCAGGAGGCGCTCGTTGATGGCGTCGCGATTGGAAAGCAATTCGTCGAGGTCCATCGAACCCATGACGGTGCGGATGTTGGTCATGGTAAGGTTGAGGATGGCGTTCTGCAGCCCAGCCACCTGGTAAGCGGCCTGGGCGGCGTTCAGCACCTGGTAGAAGGCTACGCCGTCGACCCCGACGATGGCATTGTCGCGGGTGATGATCTCCTGCGTCGGGACGTCGAGCACCTGCTCCATCATGTTCATCTTGGCGCCGACGCGCTCGAAGATCGGGTTGATGATGTTGAGGCCGGGGGTCAGCGTCTTTGTGTAACGGCCGAAGCGCTCCACCGTGTAGTTGTAGCCTTGCGGCACCGTCCTGATGCCCTTGAAAAGCAGAATGATGACCAGGAAAACAAGAACAATGATGGCAATATCGAAACCGCTAAAGCCCATTTCGCTTCTCCCTCAAAGGCGGCGACCTCACGGAATCACTTAAGTGTGTTTCCGTAGCGTTACAATCAGGTGATCGCCAGAGCCGGATGATTTCAGGCCGGATCGACCTGAATCATCCGGCCCTGGGTCAATAGAAAGAGCATGATGGGGTCCGAAAACCGCTCACACTTTTCGGCATCATGCTCTGATACCGGTTAGCGGCGGGTTTTGCGCACCGTTTCCAGCCTGTCGGTGAAGCCGGTCACACCCAGCCGGAAAGCTCGCACCGGACCAGCGCCTCGATGACCGCCATGCCCTCGGCGCTGTCATTGAGGCAGGGGATATGGGCGAAGTTCCTGCCGCCGGCGTGATGGAAGGTCTCGGCTGCCTCGCGGCCGATCTCGTCCAGGGTCTCGATGCAGTCGACGGAGAAGCCCGGATTGACGACGGCGATCGATTTCACGCCGTCCTTGGCCAGTTTCTCGACCGTGACATCGGTGTAGGGCTGCAGCCATTCCTGCGCGCCGAAACGCGATTGGAAGGTGGTGATGAGCTTCTTCTCGTCCCAGCCGAGCCTTTCCCGTAGCAGCCGCGTCGTCTTGAGACAGTGGCAATGGTAGGGGTCGCCCTTCTCGAAATACGGCTTCGGGATGCCGTGATAGGACGCGATAACCACCTCGGGCTCGAAGTCCAACGCCTCGAGATGCCGCTCTATCGAGTGAGCGAGAGCCTCGATGTAGACCGGTTCATCGTAATAGGGCGGCACGCTGCGGATCGCCGGCGCGTTTCTGATCTTCATCAGCGCGCGGAACAACTGGTCGTTGGCGGTCGCCGTCGTCGTTGCCGAATATTGCGGATATACTGGGAAGGACAGGATACGGTCGCAGCCCTGCTCGACCAGTTTTTGCGCGACGCTTGCCGTCGAAGGATTGCCGTAGCGCATCGCCCAGTCGACCACGACGTTCGACTGATCGGCGAGGGCACCGGCGAGCTTCTCTGCCTGGGAGCGGGTGAAGGTGCGCAGCGGCGACTCGTTCTTCTCCCGGTTCCAGATTCGGGCATAGTTGGCGCCGGACTTTTTCGGCCGGGTCGTCAAAACCAGGCCGTAAAGGATCGGGTACCAGATCGCCTTGTTGAGCTCGATGACGCGC
>NZ_RZSB01000492.1:0-4576 GCF_004023285.1 Mesorhizobium sp. M2A.F.Ca.ET.067.02.1.1 | reverse complement strand
CGGGAAAGGTGCCCCCTCCGTTGCGGCCTCGGGCGCGTCGTTAGCCTTCGCTCTTGTCGTGCCTGTCTTCCTCGCCGCCCGCGCCATTGCCGCCTAACCGTGCTCGCCTGCTCTCAAGGATGCGCTCGATGACGGCGGCATCCGCTTCGTATTCCCGCGCCCGCTGGCCGAACTGATTGGCCAGTTCGGAGCGACGCCGTGTCTTTTCCCGCTCGGCCATGCGCCGGGCAAACTCCGCCCGCTGCTGATGCGAGCGAAGCAGGCTCCACAGGATCTCGTCCGCTTCGATAGCCTGAGCCTCTATCACTGCGTCGGCGGTGAAGGCATGCCCGGTATGACACCGATAGCGGAGCATGTCACCGTCTTCGATCTCCCACAACGGCCCGTGGCATTCCGGGCATGTAAACACCGACAATTGCCCAAGTCGATCTTCGTCTTTCATGGTCGAATGCTCCTGCGCGGCGATGGCCGCCTCCAATCTTACCATCGGCGGTGCCGCAAAGGTCTCGCCCGGCGGCTCGGCAGTCAGCTTTGCAAGCAAAGCGCCGAGCTCGGCAGCAGGCAGGCAGTGGTCGACCTCGACATAATGCAGCGCGCTTTCCACCATGGAAGGTACCAGCGTATCTTTAGGATGCTGGACGACCGCCAGCCCGCCGACGGCCTTGACGGCCCTCAACCCGGCGGTGCCGTCGGACATCGCACCCGACAGCAGCACGCCGATGACGCTGGCGCCGTAGCTCAGCGCCGCTGAACGGAACAAAGGATCGATGGCCGGCCGGGCGAGGTTTTCGCGCGGGCCGCGCCGCAGCATCATATGGCCATCGTGAAGAAGAAGATGGAAACCCGGCGGCGCCACATAGATGCAGCCCATCCTGAACGCCGCGCCGTTCCTGGCCGGCTGCGCTTCGAGCCTCCCCGCGCGGTCGAGGATATCGGGCAGGTAGCTGACCTGGCCGATATGCACCACGACGAACACGGCCGCCGGCAGATCGGCGGGCAGATCGGCGACGATCCGCTTCAGAGGCTCGATCCCGCCGGCCGACGCGCCGATAACGATGATGTTGTGGTTGTTCGTTGGGCTTGTGGAACGGGCCATTCCGCGACGAGCCTCCATTGGGCTGTAAGAACCGCTCCGTTGCGGTGATGGCGGCATCGCGGTTCAGCGACCGGTCAGGTGTTTAACAATGCAATCCACGCGATGTTCCATCGCTGCCGGTTCAAGCGCCTGCCCGCTGTCCCAAAAGATGGCTGGAACATAGGAGATCGCTGGCAGTTCGGGTTCGCTTCGGACGCCATGCCAAGGCGTCTGTTGAAGACGGGTGGGCAACACCTGGTCGGCCCGCGCCTGCCCTCGCTGGCGTGGGCTTCAGGCCCCGGCAGAACCTGCCGCGCCGCCGTGCAGATGTCGCCGCCACAACCACAGGAGACAGCAATGAAGCATCAGACCTCATACGAACTTCAATCGGTGGCAATCGTCGATCGGCTCGGCTTGATTCCCCTTGCGACGAGAAGGCAGCGGATCGAGCGGTGGGCGGAATTGCTCGATCGCAATCCTCAGCGTTGCCTCTCGGCGCTGACGGGCACCGAATATGTCGATCCCGGCGTCCGTGAACGGGTGCGGGCGGATGGCTCGCCGCTCGCGGTTGCCTTCGATGATCCGCTGCTGCGCGCGGCCGGGTTGCAATCGGACACCTATGGCGAGGCGAAGCGCTTCTTCGAACTCTCCGATTGGCAATTGCATGATGTCGTCTGCAGCTGCCATACCGGCGCGACGATGCAGGCCAGCTGGGCCGCCGCGCGGGTGCGTCGAATTGTAAAGGGCAACCGGATCCTCGGATGGCTCAGAAGCCGCTTCGTGCAATAAGAGAGTTGCCGGCGAGCGCAGGTCGCCGGCGGCCCGATCAGTGCAAAAGAGAGGCTCCGCGCGACCAGGCTATCCTGCGCATAATGCTGTTCAGCCAGTCGGTGATCGATGAGGCCTCGGGCCTATTGTCGATATCCTCAAGCGCCTGTTCCAGAGTGTGCTCGACAAGGCGGTCAGAGGCCCCGGCATCGTCCAGCAGCAAACGTGCGGTAAGCCGGAGCTTGGGCAGCAGCGCGACGACGTCCTCCGCCGCAGACACCGGCTGCGGGACGGTCGCTGGCTCTGCGGAGGGCTCCGGCGGGAACAACGCATCGACCAGGCTGATGCGGTTCGAGGACTTGCTCAGGCTGCTGGCGAAACGCAAATGCTCGGGGATGGCGATGTCGTCATATCCGCTGAAGAACACGAAGGGCACGTTGCGCAGCATCAGTTCGTCCGCCACCGGAAAAATCTTGCGGCCGTGCAGGTCGATGTCCAGGATCGCGGCCTCGGCTGCTTTGGCATGTCGTCCGGCCTGTTCCAGCGTCGCCACCGGTCCCAGGATGATCGCGCCCATGTCAGCGAAGAAGGTCGCGAGATCGCTGGCGAGCAGCCACTCGTCCTCCGCAATCAAGAGGTGAAGTCCCCTGAGGTTTCGCACACACGAACTCCGTCAATAGCATTCCGTGGTGAGACCGCAGCCCTGGACCATGCCGCGCCGACATCGGCGCGCATGACAGTGAGGCCGCAGGGAAGCCAGATGTTAGAACGCAGCGACGGGTGAACCGTTCCGGCCGTTCGCGCATGCTTCGATCCGATCCGGCAGGCATGGAACCATTGCGCTGGCCCGCGGTTCGGCACGAGGCGGGACTTGGCCGGGAACCAGGACCATGACATCGCACGGCGAAGCCTCCAAGGATGATAACGAGTGTGAGAATGCCGAACGGGTCCGCGACCTCGCGGAAAGAGCGGGAATTCCAAGCGGGTTGGCGCTGGCGCAGATCCTGAAATACGGAAACGATCCGCGCGTGCTCGATCGCGAGGCGGCAAAGCTGAAGCGGGACGCGGACAATGGCGATAGATAGGGGCAGCCGTGCTTGACGATCCGATGGTCCTCATCCTGATGTATTTCGTCTTGCCGGTCTGGCTGATCGCGGGGTTTGCCGATTGGCTCTGCCACCGCGCGACCCACATAGAATCCACGACCGGCGCGAAGGAATCGCTCATCCATCTCCTGATGTTCGCCGAGGTCGGGATCCCGCTGCTTGCGGCAATGTTCCTCGAGGTGAACGCCCTGGTCGTCGCCGTGATGATCGTCACCTTCTTTGTCCATGAAGCGACAGCGATGTGGGACGTGCGCTACGCGACCACGGCGCGCACGGTGAGCCCTATCGAGCAGCATGTGCACAGCTTCCTGGAGATGATCCCGCTGATGGGCCTGGTCATCGTGGTGGCGCTGCATTGGGGGCAATTCCTGGCGCTGTTTGGCGCCGGAACGGAAGAAGCTCGCTTCGATCTGACCTGGAAACCTCAGCAACTGCCGGTGACATATGTTGCCGCCGTGATGGTCATTATCGTGCTGTTCGAACTGCTGCCCTATGTGGAGGAGTTCTTCAGAGGACTGCGCGCCAACTCGGGCCGGCTCGTTCCAGCCAAGGCAAAGCGGCACAAGGCCGGCGACACCGCCGCACGATGAAGCGCCTCATCGTCTCAGCCATTCTGGTCGATAGCATGAGGCGAGGGCTGCTGGGCACCGCCAGCCGGACGCCCGCCATTCTGGCCAGCCCACAGCCAGAGGGCGACCAGAACGATCACCAGAAGGCCAACTGCGAATATGATACGGCGCATCCGCGACCTCAGCCGCCTGGCCTGTTGGCGGCCGGGTCCGAGCCGACCCCAACAGCAGGATCGGGCGCCACCGGACCGCGCTCGGCCTCCGAACCTTCCGACTCGATCTCCTGAACGGCTTGATCCCAATGTTCCTGCTGGCGCCCCTCGGGGCGGCCTTCGCGTTCCCATATTTCGTGGGCGCGCTGCCTGATCCGTTCTTCCCTGTTCATGCCGGACTCCTCTCGCGGCTGAGCTCCCCTGCCCGCGCCTAATCCGGTGGGGGGAGGTTTGTTCCACCGAGGACTTTGTTTCGGCTGCCCGGGAGTTGGGAACTCCGTCCTCGCGCCGGTGTTTTCTTCCATCAACCGGAGATCAGTCATGAACAACATCCAGAACCGTCGCGAGACGGGCGCCAGGAAATATCCGGCGAATACCGATCCGGATCCGAGCGACGAATTTTCCCAGGACGCCGCCAGCAACGAAAGACCTCACGTCGATCCAGGCCTTAGCCGCAAACAGGGCGAGGTCGAGGACAAGACCCACCAATCGGAAGGCCGCAATCCGCCGCGGCAACCGACGCCGAGCCCGGCGACCGAAAAAAGCTCAGGCGCCGGCCCTGCGGTCGCGGAGCATTCCAAGGACGCGAAAGCGCCCCGGAGCGGCCGTCAGCCCGGCGCCTATGTAAAGGAATGATGGCGCCGCAGACGTCGTGGAACATAGCTATGACTTCTAAGTTCGGGGAATGGCCGCCGCCGACGATCCGGCGGCGGATCGTGAGGCTCTGGAACCGTCCGGAGCCGCCGCAACCCCGGCGGATCGGCTATGAACACAACAGCGTCAAGCGAACATCTGCAGGCACGGGCAGCGGCGGTTGGGGTACGCCCACCCCCCCCGCGGGGCCAG
>NZ_RZSB01000491.1:0-4600 GCF_004023285.1 Mesorhizobium sp. M2A.F.Ca.ET.067.02.1.1 | reverse complement strand
AGATAGTCCTGCTGGCCGTTGATGGCCGCGCCACCGGCGACGGCGTCGTTGCCGGCCGCCTTCGAGACGATGGCCGTGCCTTTGGTTGCATACGATATGATCGACGCCTCTTCCGGGGCCCAGCCGATCTGGTTCACGCTGTAACCCGCGCTGGTGTACATGCCATAGCTGAGGTTGAGCACGTTGCGGCCGCCCGCCAGCGGGACATACGTGCCGGTCGAGAAATCCTTGGAGCGAATGGTTGCCGCGGGAGCGATCATGCTTGCCTCCTCGCGCGTCCATTCACCGTGCCGCTGCGTCTGCACGCCGATTCCGAAATTGCCGGAGAAGCGCGACGTGCTGCTGAAGTCGTCGACCATGGTGATGGTGACGCCCTTGCCCTTGTAGCCGGCGGCCCATGCGGCGCCGACGTCGGGGCTCATCCAGCTCTGCACGGCCTGCGTCTTGCGCGTGACCGGGATCGTTGCGCTTACGCAGATGGACCCGCCGCCATGGCAGAGCGCGGCCCATTTCGTCCGGGCTGAGAGCTTCCTGCGCCGATGCCATCGGCGCCGAAAGAAGTGCCAAGGCGGCGGCGAGGCCGAACTTCAAGGACTTAACCGACATGTTCATTCTCCAGTCAGACAGAACGAGGACGGCAGATCGTGAGTTTCGGGACAAGATGATTTCATTTGCCTGCCCCTCCGATCAGAAAGTGAGACGGTAGTTCAGCCAGAGATGCATGGTCTCCGGCCTGGCGCTGACCAGATACTTCAGCGTTTCCTCAGGCGCGGTCTCGCCCGCCGCCAGCCGGCAATTGACGCTGTAGGTTCCGAACTCGCCGTAGTCGGCCTCGCAGGGCTTTTCCGTCAGGTTGCCGCCGATTGTAGTGGTGACCGACAGGGACAGGGTGCTGTTGGGATTCGGATGGGTCTGGGTGAGAAATCCGAGCTTGAGGCTCGGCTCGATACGATATTTCTCGGCTTGCTCGCCGGTGCCGAACCCCCAGAGAAAGCCCGTATCGGGCGTGATCTGAGTGAGGAAGTCGACATGCATGTCGACCCAACTCGCGTGATACCAACGGCTGAAGGAGACCCAGCTTCCGCTCTGCAATTCATAGCCGCCAGTGCCGAGGCCCCTGGCCTTGTCGCTGAGCGGAGAACCCTGATGGACATCGACGAGCGAGGTGGTCCATTCCTGCGCGGCCGCGGCGGGCGCAAAGAGGAACGCGCACGCCAAGAGCACCGCCGTGCAGAAACCGCCTCGGATGTTGGACCGCTCGCGCATGCGCGAAGCACCTCGCCCCACCATTCCGGACAGCGCCTTGACGGCGAAGGGCTTCTCGGGCAGCCGCCTCTGGCCGGATCATGCGCGGGAGAATCGCACGCAGACCGTTACCGCCAAGTTATCTAAGCTGTTATGAATATAAGAATTCGCTGGAAATATGCGAATAGCGCCGTTGCCGGCGGTCGGAGGATCGCCGGCAAAAGAGGGCGGATGCGCCGGAAGCAATGTCCCGCCAGCCTTGCCGGCTGGTGACGTGTGGGAAGCCTGCGATCGGGCCGGTCAGGCGGCGTCGCGAACCTTCTGGATGCGCGAGCGGATCGCCTCGATCATGGTCTCGCGAATGACGGTCTCGCCATGCGTCTCGCGCATATGCTCGACGGCGCGGCGCATGACCTCCGCTTCTTCCTCGGCGCGCGTGTGCCAGTCACAGCCGGGAACCAGCGATCCGCATTGAAATTCCTTCATGGGGATTTCCTTTCCTCGCGACGGGGCCGCTCAGCCAGAGCGCTCCAGCCATTTGTCTTATGTGCAATCCCGCCGAAGGCCGATGTACGTTTTCGCAGGATTGCCCGGATGGATATCAATAACACATGCCGCCGCTTTCGGTTGCACGAAGAAGTGGCCGAGATCGGTCGGCGCGGCAAAGCATGACCCGAAGGGCGGAGCACTGGTTCTCCGCCCTTCGCGCCGCCTGACCCTGCTATGCCTCCCGAGCAGCTTCCTGGAATTGCTCCAGCCGTTACTTCATGATCTTGACGGCCTCGGCGATCTTGTTCTTGCCGCTCATGTCCCAGGACACGCGGACCTTCTCGCCGGCCTGAATGCCGGGATCCTTGAAGGCCTTGGACAGCTTGAAGGTCGATCCATCCTCGAGAACCAGGCTCATGGCCGTTCCGTCAAAGCTCTTCACGGTGCCGGTGATGTGCTTGACCGCCGCGAATGCGGCGCCACCGGAGGCGAGAAATGCGGCGGCTGCCGCCGTCACGATAAGCTTGCGCATGGCATGCTCTCCTGGAATGCGGGTGCCCGTTCGATCAGGCACCTTCCTTGGTCAGGGCCGTCAAGTCGCGTCGGGTCACGGCCGGCGGGAGACAAGAGGTCTCCGCTTCGACCGCCGGCGCTTCCCGACCCGACGACCCTAAATAACTCAATTCTTTCAAAAGGATATTAGACGAAAAAGATATCATCCTCGCCACATTGCGCGCCAAGATTCGACGAATGGGACAGCAATGCGGCCACGGCCGCGCTCACCTGATCGTTACGGCCATTTTACCTCGGGGGGCAGGCTGGACAGGATCGAGGCGACATTGCCGCCGGTCTTCAGGCCGAAGATGGTGCCGCGATCGTGAAGCAAGTTGAATTCGACGTAGCGGCCGCGGCGGATCAGCTGTTCGTCGCGCTCGGCATCGGTCCAGTTCTGGTTGAAGTTGCCCCGAACCAGATGGGCATAGACGACCAAGAAGGAGCGGCCGACATCCTGGACGAAATTGAGATCGGCGTTCCAGCCGCCCTTGTCCTCTTCCGAATGCAGCCAGTCGAAGAAGATACCGCCGATGCCGCGCGGCTCATTGCGGTGGGGCAGGAAGAAATACTCTTCGCACCAGGCCTTGAATTTGGGATAGTCGGCGACCGCGGCGTTCTTCTCGCAGGCGAACTGCATGGCGCGATGAAAGGCGATCGTGTCGGGGTCGTCCTGGGTGCGGCGACGGTCGAGCACCGGCGTCAGATCGGCGCCGCCGCCAAACCATTGGCGCGTGGTGACGACCATGCGCGTGTTCATGTGCACGGCAGGCACGTTGGGGTTCCAGGGATGCGCAATCAGCGAGATGCCGCTTGCCCAGAAGCGCGGATCCTCCTCGGCGCCGGGTATCTGCTTCCTGAATTCCGGCGAGAATTCGCCATGGGCCGTCGAGGTGTGCACGCCGACCTTCTCGAAGACGCGGCCGCGCATCATCGACATGGTGCCGCCGCCACCGCGACCTTCGTCGCGCTCCCAGGGCGTCTTCTCGAAACGGCCGGGCGACCATGAGGACAGCGGTCCCTGAAGCTCCTGCTCGAGCTGCTCGAAGGTGGCGCAGATACGTTCGCGCAGCGCTTCGAACCAGAGGCGGGCCTTCATCTTCTTCTGCTCGATGTCGGCCGGCAACCCCACCGGTATTTCGGGTCGTTCCAAAAGCTGTCTCCAGTCGCGGCCGACAAATGACTCGTTTTTTCTGCGCGCGATCCCTAATCTGTTAAAGACAAGGGTCAAGTCCTGTCTGATCCAGGTGCAAAGGAGTTCCTTCGTGCGCACCCCGGCAAGACCGCCGCTGGATGGCTTGAAGAAGAGGCTGGAGCGCTCGCGCGCCGAGCGCGCAAACCTGCCGCGCGACGGTTTCCTGCGCGAGACCTTCGTGCTGCCGAGGCCCGCCGCCCGCCTCAAGGCCAAGGAGTGGTTCGAGCGCTTTCCGAAGCAGGCCTACTGGACCGAGATCGAAAGCTGGTTCGAACGCCCAGGCGATGTGATCGAATTCACCATGCGCCGGCTGCCGGCGGCCGACTGAGACATCTTTGGCGGCCAACCCGTCAGCGCACCGCCAGCCTTCTCGCGCCCGTGCCCTCCCGGGCCAGCCGATCTTCCTTGTTCCTCAGCGGGCATTTGTCGATCGACATGCAGCCGCAGCCGATGCAGTCGGTCAGGCCGTCGCGCAACTTCTTGAGCTGGGCGATCTTCTGATCGAGCTCGTCGCGCCAGGCCGTCGAAAGCAGGTTCCAGTCCTCGCGCGTCGGCGTGCGCTCTTCGGGCAGGGACTGGAACGCCCGTGCAATGTCGGCAAGCGAGATGCCGACCTCCTGGGCAACGCGGATGATCGCAACGCGCCTGAGCACATCGCGGCCGTAGCGCCGCTGGTTGCCAGCCGTCCGATGGCTGCGGATCAGCCCGCGCGCCTCGTAGAAATGCAGCGCCGATACCGCGACGCCGCTGCGCATCGCCACTTGGCCGACCGTCAATTCCTTTACCGGAGCCATTCTCAAATTCCTGCTTGACCTCAAGTTAAGTTGAGCTTGTAGCCAGGAAATATCGATAGGGCAATTGCAGGAGAAGGCGATGTGCGCCTGGGCAGGAATGACGGCGGAAGGGATGGCGATTCGGGATAGCGCGGAGGCGCGAAAGCTGGCTCATTATTTCGACGCAATTCCGGGCGGAAAACCGTTTCACACTTTTCCTGGAATTGCTTTAGTCGATCTGGCGGAGCGCTTCGCCGGCGACCATGGCGACCGACAGCGCGACATTGATGCTGCGTGCGCCCGGCCGCATCGGAATGGTCAGTCGGGCATCCGCCGCCTGGTGGAC
>NZ_RZSB01000490.1:0-4605 GCF_004023285.1 Mesorhizobium sp. M2A.F.Ca.ET.067.02.1.1 | reverse complement strand
CTGCATGATACCCCCTGGTCGAAGACCAAAGGTGATCCTGCACCAAATCGAAGAAAAAATCAGCCGCCGGTGACGCTCATATGCCGCGAGACCGAGGGACGGCTGGTGCGGCGGTCGATGATGAAATCATGGCCCTTGGGCTTGCGGCCGATGGCCTCGTCGATCGCCGTGTCGAGCAGTTCGTTGCCTTCGGAGGCGCGCAACGGGGCCCTGAGGTCGGCGGCGTCTTCCTGGCCAAGGCACATATAGAGGGTTCCGGTGCAGGTCAGCCGCACGCGGTTGCAGCTTTCGCAGAAATTATGCGTCATCGGCGTGATGAAGCCGAGCCGGCCGCCGGTCTCGGCGACATGGACGTAGCGGGCAGGGCCGCCGGTCTTGTAGGGGATATCGGCGAGCGTGAACTGGCGCTCCAGCGAGGCGCGCAGCATCGACAGCGGCAGATACTGGTCGGTGCGGTCGGCCTCGATCTCGCCCATCGGCATCGTCTCGATGAGGGTGAGGTCCATGCCGCGGCCATGCGCCCAGCGCATCAGCTCGGGGATCTCGGCATCGTTGAAGTCGCGCAGCGCGACCGCATTGAGCTTGATCTTCAGCCCGGCCTTCTGCGCGGCATCGATGCCTTCCATCACCTTGCCGAGGTTGCCCCAGCGCGTGATCTGGTGAAATTTTTCGGCGTCGAGCGTATCGAGCGAGACATTGATGCGTTTGACGCCGCAGTCGGCGAGCTCGGCGGCGAAGCGCGAAAGCTGCGAGCCGTTGGTGGTCAGCGTCAGTTCGTCCAGCGCGCCGCTTTGGAGATGCCGCGACAGCTGGCGTACCAGATGCATGATGTTCTTGCGCACCAGCGGCTCGCCGCCGGTCAGTCTAAGCTTCTTCACGCCCTTTTCGACGAAGACGGTGCAGAGCCGGTCGAGCTCCTCGAGCGACAGCAGATCCTTCTTCGGCAGGAAGGTCATGTTCTCGGCCATGCAATAGGTGCAGCGGAAATCGCAGCGGTCGGTGACCGATACGCGCAGATAGCTGATCGTGCGACCGAAGGGGTCGATCATATCCATTGCAAGCGTTTCCCGTGGCCTGAGCGGCATCGTTATATATGGCTATGTGATACGATCCAATGCCGCATTCAAGATAGAAGGTCTCGGTCTTTGGTAACATTCCCCGACCGACATCGTATGTCGGCTGGCCTCAAGTGGCTTTCCGCATGGCGCGAAGCGGCGTAGGGAAGGGGGCAACCAGAGCATGATGCCGTGAAGCGGTTTTTCGGACGACATCATGCTCTATCTCTTTGACTAGAGACGGATTCAGATTTCAGGTCGATTCGACCAGAAATCATCCGTCTCTAGACAGGACCAGTCATGACCGCGCCAAAGGAACTCAGGGTCTCGAAAGACCGCAAGCTCTTGACCGTGACCTTTCCGGGCCATCAGCCGTTCGAATTGCCGGCGGAGTTTCTGCGCGTGGCTTCGCCATCGGCGGAAGTGCAGGGCCATTCGCCGGAACAGCGGGTGACGGTCCCCGGCAAGCGCAATGTCGCAATCCTCAAGATCGAGCCGGTCGGGAACTACGCGGTGCGCATCACCTTCGACGATTTTCATGACACCGGCATCTTCACCTGGAACTATCTGCATACGCTCGGCCACGAAAAGGATGAGCGCTGGAACGCCTATCTCGCCGAACTGGCCGAGAAGGGGCTGAGCCGAGACCGCTAGTTGTGCGGGTGGCAATCCAATGTCGGCAGCCGGGCTGTCGTCAAGGCGTCATGGACGTGGAGTAGCGCCGGCAAAACGTCAGGAGACGAAGAATGTCGCGCATCACATCGGTCGAACAACTGGAGGCTCTCTACGGCCTGCCGGGCGAGGCCTCGGTCGTCAAGGAACTCGACCATGTGATTCCCGAATATGCCGCCTTCATCGAGGCCTCGCCCTTCGTGGCGCTGGCGACCAGCGGGCCGGAGGGGCTCGACTGCTCGCCGCGCGGCGATCTCGCCGGTTTCGTGCGCCTCGTCGACGACAAGACGCTGATGATGCCGGACAGGCGCGGCAACAACCGCGCCGATTCGCTGAGGAACATCATTCGGGATCCGCGCGTGGGACTGCTCTTCCTTGTGCCGGGCTCGGGCACGACGCTGCGCGTCAACGGCCGCGCCCATATCACGACCGATGCCGGGCTATGCGCCTCCTTCATGGTCGACGGCAAGCCGGCCCGCTCGGTCACCGTCATCGATGTCGCCACGGTCTATTTCCAGTGTGCCCGAGCCATCGTGCGCTCGGAACTCTGGAACCCAGCCAGGCATGTCGACCCGAAGTCGCTGCCGACGCCCGGCCAGATCCTCGAGGTCACCAGCCGCAAGAACATCGACGGCGAAGCCTATGACAAGGAATGGCCTGAAAGAGCCAAAAAGACGATGTGGTAAGCCTGAAAGTCAGGCTTCCTTCAGGACGTCGGCGATCTTGCGCATCTGCTCGCCGATCATGTCGCACTGTTCGGGCGTCGACTGGCTCATCGCCTTCTCGATCAGCGCCATGTGAACTTTCAGCGCCTTCATCAGCAGGGCCTCGCCCGCCTCGGTGAGGTTCAGCCGCAGCACGCGCTTGTCCTTCTCGTCGCCTTCGCGCCGCAGCGGCCGCGCCCCTCGAGTTGCGGCAACAGCATCGTGATGTTGGAGCGGCCGACCAGGAGCTTGCGGGCAAGGTCGTGCTGCGACATGCCGGGGTGGCGGTAGAGGTTCATCAGCACGTCGAGCTGCGCCGGCTTCAGGTCGAGCGGGGCGAGCTTCACGGCAAGCGTGCGCTCCAGCACATGGCAGGCGCGCGCCACCGCGACCCAGTTGCGAAAACGCGGGTTGTCCCAGGGCAGCTCTTGCTTAATGTTCATGTTTGAACTATCATGTTCATGCTTGAACGAATGGATGGACTGCCAATATGGCATCATTTGGAATGAAGGTCATCCGGGGCGTTTTCGGCGCGGCCGAGCATGTCGCGCCGCGCCTCAGTGGTCGCGCCGCGTTCGAATTGTTTTGCCGGACACCCAGCGTCAAGGCGTTGAGCGACGGCGAACGCCGGGCCGTCGAACGCGCATCAGCCTTCATGGCCGAGGCGCGCCATCACCGGCTGAAGACAAGGACGGATTGCGTGGCCGTGCACGAATTCCGGCCGGAGCCGGGCAGGGAGCCGCGCGGCACCGTGCTCGTCATCCATGGCTGGCGCTCGCGCACCGAATATATGCGGGCCTTGATCGAAGGGTTTCGCGGCGCCGGATACAAGGTCGTCTCGCTCGACCTGCCTGGGCATGGCCATTCGCTCGGCCGCCATCTGAACATGGTGAATGCGGTGGAAGCGGTGCGTGTCACAGGCGAATGGTTCGGTCCCTTTGCCGCCGTGGTCGGCCACTCCTTCGGCGGCGCGGTTGCGGCCAATGCCGTCGCCGCGTCGGTCAAGGGCATGCCGCCGCTCAAGGTGCAGAAGCTGGTCTTGATTGCCGCGCCGAGCTCGCTGCCGGCAATCTTCGACGATTTCAGCCACAGGCTCAATGTCGGGCCGCGCTCTCGCGTTGCGATGGCGGACAGGGTGAAACACCTTTCCGGCCGGCCGCTCAGCGAATTCACCGGCGACCGCCAACTGGCCGAGGCGCCGGTGCCGACGCTGATCATCCACGCACCGGACGATCGCGAGGTCCACGCCGACCATGCCAGGCGTTACGCGGGCGCCGGCGAGCACGTCCACCTGCACTGGGCCGATGGGCTCGGCCACCGCCGCATCCTCGCCGACAGAAATGTCGTTGCACGCGCCGTTGGCTTCGTGACCGAGCAGCGGGAAGCGATCCTGCACTAATCAGCCTATCAGTCCGCCTTCTTCTGCCCCGGCTCGACCGGCAGGCCGGCCGCCTTCCAGGCGGTGTAGCCGCCGAGGATATGTTTGACCGGGGTCAGGCCCATGTCCTGCGCCGTCTTGGTCGCTAAAGCCGAGCGCCAGCCGCCGGCGCAGAAGAAGACGAAGGTCTTTCCCGAGGCGAAGAACGACTTGTGGTAGGGGCTTTCGGGATCGATCCAGAATTCCAGCATGCCGCGCGTCACATGCTTGGCGCCGGGGATCTTGCCGTCGCGCTCGACCTCGCGCGGGTCGCGCAGGTCGACGAAGATCGTGTCGTCATCCTCCAGCAGCCCTGCGGCCTCCTCCGGCGACACGACCTCGATCTCGGCATTCGCCTCGTCAAGCAGCTGGCGATACCCTTTCTTCACGGCAAATCCTCCCGGCCACCTTTGCTGCGATACCGCCAGAATTTCGATCACAAAGCCTGGTGTTTGTCACGCGGGTCAGGCGAGGGCGCCGCCAACGCCTGATTGTTTTCGAGGCCGGGGCGAACGCTGCTCCTGGTCTCACGATGATGTGAAACTGTTCTGCAACAGGGCTTCGAAAATTTATGGAAGCTTAACGAAATCGGTATGAATCGGTATAGTCACGTCATAGATCCGCCATGCGGAGGGCGGGACCGTCCAGCGGCGCGGAACGGGAACCGGCCACAACCGGTGCGGGTGAAGCATGAAAATCCTCGGGAACAAAAAAGCCGTCCTGCCGATCGCGGTCGCGGCGACGCTTGCCTTCGGGC
>NZ_RZSB01000048.1:0-16999 GCF_004023285.1 Mesorhizobium sp. M2A.F.Ca.ET.067.02.1.1 | reverse complement strand
CCGGCGCGCTCGACTACGACGAGCCAGATGAGCTGGTCGGACGTGGAGCGGCAGGATCGGACTTGCGGAGATGGAGAGGTCCTCAATGGTGTCATCAGGCACCAAAACGATCGCGCCAAGAACTCTGAACTCGCGACAGAATCGGCATCAGCTCCAACGGGCGCCAATGCTTTTGGCAGGCAATGCCAAAGCATAGAGATTGGCGGCACGCCCATTCGCGATTTCAAGCGGATTCAACATAATCCGGCCCTAGACCATTCTACCGGCTTGCCTCGGCCGTCATCGAACACGGATGCCAACTATCATCTAGATTCTAGATGGTTGCGATATCGTTTCTATGTTTGCCAATTCCGAGGCCGCAACCCAGTAATAGGACAAAGGCTACGACATCAACAGTGTAGGCTGGGATGCCCGTGTCATGGGGTGGTGGAGGTAAGAATGAACACGTACATATCTAGTCGTCGAGTAGTCATGAAGGCAATGCTAGCGATGTCGGCGGCGCCTTGGATGTTGAGCACTAAGGTCTTCGCTTCGTCTTCATGCGACGATCATGTCGTCCGGTTTGGCGGAATCTTGTCCCCCGACACGATGAACCCATTTGCGTCATGGGCCTCCTGGCAGCCATTGGTCTGCACATATGATTTTCTGGTCTGCGTGGATGCCCAGCGCCACCCCGACCGACGAGGATTTGCCAAAGAGTGGTCGGTTGCTGACGACAACCTCACGTGGACCTTTAAGATTTGGCCAGGTATGAAGTGGTCGGACGGCCAGCCTGCCACGGCTAGGGACGCTGCATTTACCTACAACTACCTGCTCGGGTCCATCGGCAAGCCCGACGAACTCAATGTCGGCGAAAACAGCACTGCTGACATGCAGAAAGTCGAGTCCATCACGGCCATCGACGACGAGACGCTTCGAATCGTGACTAAGACCCCCACTCGATGGCCGATTGATAATTTTACTATGATCGTCCCTCAACACATTTGGAAGGACGTCAGCTATGCGGATGCACGCAGCACCTTCCGCAATGATCCGCCGCTGGTGGGAACGGGGCCGTTGATTGTTCAGGAATTTCAGCAGGGCCAGTTCGTCCGCTTCACGCCAAACCCGCACTTCCGTTCGGGCAGGCCATCTACGGCCGGCATGATCATGAGCTTCTTCAATACAGCCGATCCTATTGCTCAAGGTCTGAAGAGCGGCAGCCTCGATTTTGGTATCAGTCTGACGGCGGCGCAGTCGGCTGACCTTTCCAAGAATCCTGCAATCAAAGTCGTGGAAACGCGGTGTGAGCAGGTAAATTATCTTGCCTTTAACACCGCGTCCGGTAAGGGAGCCGGCAGTAGCAAGGCCCTTCAGGACCCGGCGTTTCGTGATGCGATTGGCTACGCAATTGACCAGAAGGCTATTGTCGATCGAGCCTTCCGCGGGCTCGCCGAGCCCGGTGTTGGACTGGTGCCGCCATCCGCAGCTGACTACTACTCTGATCTGAACGACGTTAGGCGCCATTTCGATTTGGCCGAAGCCGGTCGCCGGCTTGATGATGCAGGATATCTAGACTCGAATGGCGACGGAATTCGAGAGGACAAGGACGGAAAAAGATTCCAGCTTGAGCTCATTACTGGCACCGTCTCGGGCAAGCTTGAGATTCCAATGGCGGCCGTGCAGCTTATTGCTGGCTGGCTCGGGCAAATCGGAATTCCCGTATCAGTAACCCAACTCGAAGCCGGCGCGTTGAGCGCCCGTACTGAAACGTCAGCGGATAGCGGCGGCTGGGATCTACTCGTCGCCGCAGCTTGGCCGTCACCTACCCCCGATGATCTGCTGCGTGGATTTAGCAGCGGGGCTCACGCAAACAGAGCGTTCTGGAGTAATGAAAAGTTCGACGCGATCTTGTCGGAGGTCGAGGTCACCTTGGACCTAAAGAAGGGCCAGGAGCTGGTAGATCAGGCCGCACGGCTGGTTTACACCGAAGCGCCTTATATAACGTTGTGTTACCCCTTCTTGCTCGAAGCCTATCGCAAGGATTGCTTTGAGGGATGGGGGGAGGACATATCACTGTGGAGTTATTATCCTTTTGATCGCTTGAGGTCGGCCTAAAGTGGGTCGTGGACAAGGAGGCCGGGCAAGCCGGCATCTCGGGCTTATCCTGATAAGGGCGGCCATGACACTTCTGATGGTGGCGATTCTGAATTTTATCCTATTCAGAGTCATCCCGGGCGATCCTTCGTCGCTTCTGCTTGGTGGGGCACGCATCAGCGTGACCCCTGAGCAGATTGAGGCACAGCGCCAAAGCTGGGGCCTTGACCGGCCGATGTTCCCTGATCAGGTGGTCGACTACTTGTCGGCAACTATGCAAGGTGATCTGGGCTACAGCTTTAAGTTCAGGGGTAGGCGTGTCGCTGACCTGATTTTGGAGCGCTTGCCAGCCACCGTCGCCCTAGTCGGTCTAGCCCAGGTCATCGCCATCCTATGCGGTGTCATGCTTGGCCTTTATGCGGGTTGGCGCAGAGGAGGAGCCATCGACCATATCACCACCGGCACTTCACTGGCGCTCTATTCTACGCCGGCGTTCTGGCTGGGCATGCTCCTGGTTGTGATCTTCAGCACGGCATTGGGTTGGTTGCCGGGCTATGGTGCACATTCGCCTGGCGCTGTCAGCGGTTCCCTTGATTGGTTGCTCGATTACTTGCGGCATCTCGCGCTGCCGGTCGCTGCGGTGGCGCTTGGGCTGATCGGCCAGTACGTTGTAGTCGCACGTGCCGCGATGAGTGACGTTGTCACCGAGGACTACATGGTAACCGCGCGGGCCAAGGGGCTGACCAACGGTCAGATGCTAATGCGTCATGCATTTCGCAATGCAATGCTGCCGGTCGTAACCCTGATTGCCCTTAATCTTGGCTACGTGGTCGCCGGTGCCATCACCGTCGAAGCCGTATTCGCCTGGCCGGGCATCGGAGGGCTGACCGTGGAAGCGCTGAATGCACGCGACTACCCTGTCCTTCAAGGCATATTCCTGTTGCTTGGTGCGTCGATCGTTGTTGCAAACCTCGTAGCCGATCTCGCCTATGGCCTTCTTGACCCGCGAGTCCGCCAATGAGCGAAAGTACAGTTCGATATTCCCCGCGAGGCCGGACGCGAGCGATAAAAAGCTTTCTGTGTCAATTTCTTGGCCACGGCGGTGCTCAGGCGGGCCTCGTATGTCTGGTCTTCTTTCTTGTGCTGGCTGCCGCCCCAAATACCCTTGTGGGACCGCTCCAAACTGCAATCAACGCAACGGGCGATTTCCTCGTTCCCCCATCAGGCGAGCATCTGCTGGGGACGGACGAGGTGGGGCGGGACGTGCTCAATCTGGTCGTCCATGGTGCCCGGATCTCGCTCACGATCGCGCTGCTGGCGACCGTCATCAGCCTCGTCGTCGGCACTTCGGTTGGTATCACCGCTGGCTACTACGGTGGCAGGGTTGACGTATGGCTGATGCGCCTGACGGATTTCTTTTTCGTCATGCCGTCCTTCGTGCTGGCACTGGTCATCACACCCGTGGTGCTCGAGGTGATGGGGCGCGGGGGAGACATCCTAGGCTTTCGTCCTTCTCTTTTCGTGATCATTGTCGTTATCGGAATGACGAGCTGGGCTTTTGTTGCACGGATCGTTCGCAGCCAAACGCTGTCGCTTAAGGAGCGAACATTCGTTGATCGCGCGCGGGTTGTGGGCAGCAGCAATATCGTCATCATGGTAAAGCACATCCTGCCCAACCTGCTGCCGCAAATCGCGGCCAACGGCGCGCTGGTCGTCGCCGGCGCAATCTATGTCGAGACATCGCTCTCGTTCCTCGGGCTAGGCGATCCGTTGCAGCCTTCATGGGGCACTTTGCTTGCGCTCGCTCAACGCGCTGGAGCCGCTAGCGCCGGAGCCTGGTGGGACCTTGGTGCCCCAGGAGTATGCGTCCTTACGGTTTCGCTTAGCTTCGTCCTGATCGGCAATGCCCTCGACGACACCTTTAACCCACGGCGCAGGGTGATCCCATGACAAACTCGTCCCAGGACAACGTACCGCTTCTGGAGGTCGACAGGCTCTCTGTCGATTATGGGCTCAAGGGCGTTTCATCGCGTGCGATCGACCGCGTGAGCTTCGCGCTGCGGGCCGGAGAGGCGGTTGGCCTCGTCGGTGAATCGGGCAGCGGGAAGACTACGACTGCAATGGCGATCGCGAGTCTGCTTTCACCCAACGCGCGGGTCAACGAGGGCGAGGTACGATATCGCGGGAAGCGACTGCCGATCGATGACGATGCGGCGATGCGGCCACATCGTTGGAGTGAAACGTCCGTTGTCTTCCAGGGCGCGATGAATGCGCTTAATCCTGTTCACCGCATCCTCAAACAAATAGCCGAGCCATGCATGCTGAAGCTCGGCATGTCGCGTGGCGAGGCGACCGCGCGGGCAAGAGAACTGCTCGAGCTTGTCGGCATTCCGGCGGATCGCGGAAGCGCCTATCCGCACGAATTGTCGGGGGGTATGCGTCAAAGGGTGATGATTGCCATGGCGCTGGCATGTCGCCCCTCGATCGTCATTGGCGATGAGCCGACCACGGCGCTCGACGTCATCACTCAAGCTCAGATCCTGAAGCTGCTGGGTGAGTTGCGATCGCGACTTAACCTTGCCCTCATTTTGATCACCCACGATCTTTCCGTGGTGGCTGAGGCTTGTGACCGCGTGATGATCATGTACGCGGGTCGCATCGTCGAGGACGGCACTGTCGCCGATATCTTCGCCCAGCCCAAGCACCCCTACACCAGACTGCTGATCGACTCGATCCCGAACCCGGCGAGCGGCAAACGGATTATTCGGCCAATACCCGGCGATCCCCCCAACTTGATGAATCGGCCATCGGGCTGCGCCTTCCATCCGCGTTGCCCGTCGGCCATGGCGGTTTGCGTGACCGAAGTCCCTAGTTTCGATGAGTGCGGACAGGGACGTGTGGCCTGTCACCTTCACCGGTCCTCGCAAGAAGACAAGGTTGCAGTCCATGCCTGACACCGCCGATATACTGCGTCTTGAGAGCATGCAGGTCCATTTTCCTATCCAGGGCGGGCTGTTCGACCGTGTCCTGGGCCGACCTGCGGGCGCCGTACGCGCGGTGGATGGGATTGACCTCAACATCGGACGGGGTGAGATCGTCGCCTTAGTCGGAGAATCGGGAAGCGGTAAGACGACGGTAGGCCGCGTCATTACCAAGCTTGCCCAGCCAACAGGCGGCAGGTTGTTGTTCGAGGGCGAGGATATGACCTCGGTGCGTGGCTCTTCAGCCCTGCGTCCTTACCGGCATCGCGTGCAGATGATCTTCCAGGACGCTTATCAGGCGCTTAACCCGCGGCACACCGTGTTCGATGTCGTGGCGGAGCCATTGCGGTCACTGCGACTGGTCGACAACGCCAGTCAACTCGCCGACCGGGTGAGTGAAGCGCTTGCAGCGGCCGGCCTCAACCCTCCCGGTGATTTCTTCGCCCGCTTCCCGCACGAACTGTCTGGCGGGCAGCGCCAGCGGGTCGTGATTGCTGGAGCGCTTGCCGTCAGGCCGGAGCTCATCGTTGCTGATGAACCTGTCTCGATGCTTGATGTCTCGATACGCGCGCAGATTCTTCAGGTCCTGGTTGACCTGCGCGACAAGCACAATATGGCGCTGCTATTCATCACCCACGATCTTCCGCTCGCCTGGTCGATCGCCGACCGGATAGCAGTCTTGTATCTTGGAAAATTGGTCGAGATCGGCAGCGCCGACGAGATCACATTCAACCCCCGCCATCCGTATACCGTCGCCTTGCGCAACGCGACGCCGCAGATTGGCGGCAACGCAGATCGCGGCAAGCTGCCGGCCCTGCAAGGGGAGGTTCCAAGCGCCGCCCGCGTGCCGAGGGGCTGCAGGTTCCATCCTCGCTGCCCGCTGGCATTCGACCGCTGCCGGGAAGAGGAGCCGCCGGCTATCGAAGTCGGGCCGCAGCACTTGTCAGCGTGCTGGCGAAGTGAATGCTGACGGCTTTGTTGCAACGGCTGAATTAGGATTCAAGGTGATTGGCGACCTGCTGGACAGCCAGCAGGCACACGCCGGTGCCGTCGAAGTAGACGAGCTTGATCCGGTCGGCGCGCTTCGCCCGGAAGACGTAGACCGCGCCGGAGAACGGTTATGTGGCGCGCCACATAATGCAGAGCGTTTTTTAGCTTGGCGTCGCGCAGAAAGGCGGGTGGCGAAAGCGCGCTGAGGTGGATCGCGACGGTGAGCTAAAAACGTGTTGGACTAAGCCGCCGGCACGGGTGGCGGCTATGGGCGTTCAATTGAGGCCATGCCTATGAACAGGCGTGGCGTGCGCGCGGATGCGGTCGTGGCGCGGCTATCGCAAGGGGTCGCGTTGTGCGCCGAAAGCGGCACGGATATGGGTTCGGCAAAGTGAGGACCGGCGTCGCGCCTTGCCCGGCAAAGGCAGCCGGGGGTGACGGCGCGCAGCTTCGCGGGACCGACTCGGTTTCCGGCCGAACGGCTCGTGCGATGCGGTGACGGCGAAAGCGGAGCGGTTCTTTCATGAGGTGTCCCAGTATGGCGGGGGTCCAGTGGCGCCGTCGAAGATTTCGACGATGATCATCTGGCCTTGACGACAGGCGGGGCATTGCCTGAGGGAATGACCGGTGAGATCCTCATAGCGCTCGCGGTAATCCCTTTCGGATGAGCCATCCGACGGCTCGGGAACCGGCATGCCGAGCAGGTCGCGGCAGTGGGCGAGCTTTTGCGCGCGGTAGCGATTGCCGAGAAAGCCGTAGTAGCGGATGCGATGGAAGCCCTCGGGCAGGACGTGCACCAAGAAGCGGCGAATGAACTCGTCGGACGCGACGGTCATGACCTTTTGCCGATTGCCGTGCCGATAGTCCTTCCAGCGGAAACGAACAGCGTTGTCCTCGATGTCGACGAGGCGGTTGTTGGAGGTGGCGACGCGGTGCGTATAGCGGCCGACATAGTCGAGCACCTGGGCAGGTCCGGCGAAGGGCGGTTTGGCAAAGACGACCCACTCAGCCTTTCGTAGCGGCGCCAAATAGCGCCGGAAGGCGTCGCGCTCGCTCAGGTGCTGCAGGCCAGAGAAAAACTGCAACTGCCCGGCGTCGAAGGCTTTCTCCAGGTGCTCCAGAAACAATCGTCGGAACAGGCGTGAGAGCACCCGGACCGGCAAGAAGAAGCCGGGCTTGCAGGCGATCCACCGACGACCGTCGGCAGACAGGCCGCCGCCGGCGACGACGCAGTGCAGATGCGGATGATGAAGCAGGTTCTGGCCCCAGCTGTGCAGCACGGCGAAGAAGCCGATCTCGGCGCCCAGGTGCTTGGAATCGGCGGCGATGGTGCGCAGGGTCTCGGCGGCGGCACGGAAGAGCAGGCCGTAGACGAGCGCCTTGTTCTGATAGGCGATGGCGGCAATGTCGCCGGGCAGCGTGAAGACGACGTGAAAGTATTGCGTGTCGAGGAGCTCGGCGCGACGGTCCTCCAGCCATTTGCGCGAGCCAGCGATTGGCAGCGGGGCAATGCCTGTCGCGGCAGCTGTTGAAGGCGATGCGCCGGTGGCCGCATTGATCGCATGCTTCGACATGCCCGCCGAGCGCGGCGGTCCGGCACAGTTCGATCGCCGTCATGACGCGGCGCTGGGCGGTCGACAGCGACGCGTCATGCTGCTCGCGATAGGCTTCGCTTAGCGGCGGAAGATATCCGCCACTTCCGGCCCCGAGCGGTCCATCGGCGCGAGCTCAGAAGTACTGAGGCTGGGCGGCCGGCGGCACGGTGGGCGCCGGACGCGGTAAGAGCTCGAAGGGGCTCGATGTGGCGCAGACCTTGTTGGTGGCAATCCGCAGGTAATGGGCGGTGGTCGCGAGGCTGCGGTGACCGAGCAGCAGTTGAATGGTGCGCACGTCGGCGCCGGCCTCCAACAGATGGACGGCGAAGGCGTGCCGCAAACTGTGCGGCGTGACCGGTTTGGACAAGCCGGAGAGGTCGCACGCTTTCGCGCAGGCCTGTCCCACCGCACCCCTGGTGATCGGCTGGCCGGCACGATCGCCGGGGAAGAGCCACGCCTTTGGCCGCCGCAGCTTCCAATAGTCACGCAGGATCTCCAGCAGCTTGGGCGACAGCATCACGTAGCGGTCCTTCTGGCCTTTGCCCTGCTCGACGCGGATGACCATTCTCTGGCTGTCGATGCCCGTGGGCTTTAGCTGAACCGCTTCCGAGATGCGCAAGCCGGCGGCATAGCAAGTGGTCAGGATGCGTGGTGTTTGACGTCGAGGACGCAGCCGAGGAACCGCTGAACTTCCTCGGCACTGAGGATGATCGGCAGCTTCTGCGGCTTCTTGGGAAGCGGCAGGACCTCTTCAGGCGCCCAGTCCCTCTCGAGCGTCACACTGTATAGAAAGCGCAGCGCCGCAATTGCTGGGTGGATCGAACCGGGCGACAGCTTCTTCTCGTTGGTCAGATAAACCTGATAGGTCCGAATGTCCTCGCGCCCGAGCAAGTCCGGCGACTTGCCGAAATGGCGGGCGAACAGCGACACCTGTTGGAGATACGACAGCTGGGTGTTGAGCGCGAAGTTGCGCACCTGCATGTCCTCGCTCATGCGCTGGCGAAGTTGGGTCATCACAAGCTCCTTTGTCCGATGGAGGGGGCTGCAAGCAGCTACCCCCATGCTGACGCAGTCGGAGCTTGTTGTGGACACATCACCAGCGCCACAGACGCGATCAAGTCACGCTGTCGGCACACACTCTCCTTGTCGCTCCGCGACTGCGGAGCGGGTACGGCTTCTTACGTCGGCACGTCTTGTCGAAGGCGGCATTCCTACAGAGGCCACGGTGGCTCATGTTCTGGTGTCGAAGTATGCCGACCACCTTCCCCGGGCAAGGCAGCTTCCTGCTTCGCCCTGTGCATGAGCGGCTGTTCGAGCGGCTGAAGGCTTCAGACAAGCTCTTGGCGGACGAGACCACTGCGACCGAGCTTGGGGCGGAATGGACCTACCCGGCGTCGCCTATCTCTACGCTCCGGACCGCAAGGCCGAACAGCCGATCCGGCATCTTCAGAGCTTTGTCGGAACCCTGCAGGTCGACGGATCGCGGGTTACAAGGCATTGGCCGAACGCAACGCCGTGAGCTTGGCCTTTTGCTGGTCGCATGTGCGTCGCCGCTTCTATGAGCTCGCGCAGTCCGGCCCCGCGCCGATCGCGACGGAGGCGCTCGCCCGCATCGCCCAACTCTACCACGTTGAGAGCGATATCCGCGGTCGTTCCGCCGACGAACGCCGCGCGGTCCGGCAGGAGAGAAGCCGTCCCGTCATCAATGCCCTTGAGCCGTGGCTTAGGCAGCAACTCACTCTTATCAGCCAGAGGACCAAGGCTGGCGGAAGCTATCCGCTATGCGCTCTCGCGCTGGCAAGATCTGACACGATTCCTCGACAACGGTACGATCGAGATCGACTCCAACGTCGTCGAGCGCGCCATGCGCTCTTCGCCGGCTCGGACGGCGGCGCCGAGCACTGGGCAACGATCGCTTCGCTGATCGAAACCTGCTTATGCCGCGCGCGGCATAAGCAGGTTTGGACGAACCCGCTTCGCGGGAGAAGCTTGCACGGAGGTCATTGATCAGACGGAAGCGAGGCATCCTGGCATGATTGGCCGGACGTAGCCGCCCGCATTCACAGAGGCTTGCTTGAGGCAAGGTGTGCTGCTGCCCACACGCGCAGTGTCACTCTCAAGGAGCCTCCAATGACGCCGCTTCGACTACGCATGATGAACGACATGCAGATCCGCAACCTGTCACTGCATACGCAGGACTCGTATCTGCTGCAGGTTTCGCAGTTTGCCCGTCATTTCGCAAAGTCGCCTGACTTGCTCGGACCGGAAGATGTCCGCACCTACCAGATCCATCTGACAAATGAGAAGAAGCTGGCGCCGGGGTCGATCAGTGTGGCCGTTTCGGCGCTCCGTTTCCTGTATCGCGTCACGCTCGGCTTCGAATGGGATTTCGATCTCATCATTCCGTGTCCCAAGGTGCCGAAGACGCTTGCCGTCATCCTCGGCCCCGAAGAGGTGCTGCATTTCCTCGGCTGCGTGGAGAGCCTGAAGCACCAGGCGATCCTGACGACATGCTACGCCGCCGGCCTGCGCATTTCGGAAGCGGTGCACCTAAGGCCGGAGGCCATCGATCGACAGCGGATGGTACTGCGGGTCGATCAGGGCAAAGGCCAGAAAGACCGCTACGTCATGTTGTCGGCCCGGCTGCTGGAGACGTTGATCGACTATTGGCGAGCCCTGCGGCCGAAGACGTGGATGTTTCCCGGTGCCTTCGAGGACGTGCCAATAACAACCGGCGCGGTCGAACTTGCTTGTCGCAAGGCGCACCGTTTGTCGAAGCTCACCAAGCCTGTAACCCCTCATTCCCTGAGACATGCCTTCGCCTGTCACCTGCTCGAGGCCGGCACTGATCTTCGCACCATCCAGCTCCTGCTCGGCCACCGCAGCCTGTCGACCACCGCGCAATACCTGCGGATCGCAACCAGCAAGGTCTGCGCGGCGACGAGCCCGCTGGAGCTGTTGCCACGGCCGGTGCCCAAGCCGGCACCAGCGCTACCACCCGAACATTTCTGACGGCCGTCCCATTATGGGGCGATCGGGTCCGGAGGTGGCGGACATATTCCGTCGCTATGGTGCTGCATGGCGTGAGCAGCATGGGGCGTCGCTGTCGACCGAACGGCGCGCGGCCATGACTGCCATCGAGCGCTGCCGGACGGCGGCGCTCGGCGGCCATGTCGAACAATGCGATCGCTGCGGCGAGCGACGGATCGCCTATAACAGCTGCCGGTCGCGCAACTGCCCCAAGTGCCAATCGCTCGCGCGCGCGGATTGGGTCGAAGCGCGCCGGGCGGAACTTCTCGACACGCAATATTTCCATGTCGTCTTCACCGTGCCCGACGAGATCGCGGCGATCGCCTTCCAGAATCCCGCGGCGGTCTACGACATCCTGTTCCGCGCGACCGCCGAGACGTTGCGTACCATCGCTGCGGATCCCAAGCATCTCGGCGCCCAGATCGGGTTCTTCGCAGTGCTTCACACCTGGGGGCAAAACCTCTCCCATCACCCCCACCTCCACTGCGTCGTCCCGGGCGGCGGGCTGTCGCCGGACGGGAGCCGGTGGATAGCATGCCGTCCCGGCTTCTTCCTTCCGGTGGCCGTGCTCTCGCGACTGTTTCGCCGGCTGTTCCTGGAAGAGCTGCAGAAGGCCTTCACGGCCGGCAAGCTACGCTTCTTCTCGTCATTGTCGGGGCTCAGCGACGCCGCCGCATTCCGCCGTTATCTGAACCAGGTGCGCCGCATCAACTGGGTGGTCTTCGCCAAGGCCCCCTTTGCCGGTGCCGAGCAGGTGCTGACCTATGTCGGGCGCTACACGCACCGCGTGGCGATAGCCAACAGCCGCATCGTCGACATCGAGGTCGGCAAGGTCCGTTTTCGCTGGAAAGACTACCGCGACGGTGACCGGCAGAAGGTGATGACGCTGGAGGCCGGCGAGTTCATCCGACGCTTTCTGGTCCACGTTCTGCCCAACGGGTTCAAGCGCATCCGATATTACGGGCTCCTGGGCAACCGCCATCGCAAGGAGAAGCTTGCCCGTTGCCGCGAACTGCTTGGGATGACGCAAGCCGATGCACAGGCCGAACCAAAAGACAGCGCCGACTATCGCGACAAGGTCGAGAAGCTGACCGGAGGATCCCTGCGCGAGTGCCCGACCTGCCACCAGGGGCTGATGGTATGCGTCGAGGTGCTGGAGCCGGCGGCGTCAAGGACCGTGCCATTTTCGGATACGTCATGACGAGCGGCTGCACGCAACCATCGCCGGTTCGACATGTTGCCCGCCGCGGCGGGCAACGGGCACCTTGTTGCCGGACTTGCCGAACTGGCTGGTCGACACTTCGTTCTTGTCGTCCTGGCCTCTCACGACGACGCGCTTTGACGTGGACTGTTCATCATGAGGCTGCGATTGGTTACGTGCCTCGGGCAAATCAGCGCCAGCATGCGCAAGGGCGAAGCATTCAAAACCCATAGCAGAAACGTCGCGCCCACGGCTTCGTCCAACACGTTTTTAGCTTACCGGCGCAACTAATGCTGGCGCTCGCATGGCAGCCACCCACGACAGCGCCGCCAACCTAAAAAATTATGCGCACCCGATGATTATGCGCAGCTCACCAGAACAGGACCCGATAACCATCGGCTTTCCAGACCATTTCGAACAGCCGAACTGCGCATAATTCTTAAAGGCTCAACAGGAACTGCATGAGCTGGTCCGGCGGCCGATATCGGCCTTGACTGGCCGTCATGGGCAACAGTCGGTTGAGCGTGCGCTCCTTCATGGCGAGATCAGCCTGAAGGTACATGTGCGTCGTGGCGGGGCTCTCATGACCCAGCCAGAGGGCGATGACGCTGATGTCGATGCCGGACTGCAGGAGATGCATCGCCGTAGTATGGCGGATGGTGTGAGGCGAAATCGAGCGACGCGCGAGTTGCGGGTAACGTTCCGCGGCGGCCGAGACCGCAAGTTCAAGGCGCTGGGTGACGTTCGAACGTGCCATGCACCCTCCGCCCCGGTTCGGAAACAGGAAGTTCTCCTCGCCCGCGCAGTCCAACCGGCGCTTCCAGTTGCGGATCAGGTTGGCGGTCGTACGCCAGAGCGGCACGCTGCGGTCTTTGCGCCCCTTGCCATGCAGGTGCGCGACCGCCGAGCCATCGACGACGACCTCGCCGACGCGCAGACCGATGGCTTCAGACACGCGGGCGCCGGTGTTGTACATCATGCTGAACAGCGCGCGATCCCGCTCACCCGCCCAGGTCCGCGCATCCGGTGCGTCAAGGATCGCCTGCATCTCCTCGCGTGACAAAAATCCCAGGACCGGCCGGTCGAACCGTTTCATCGGAACGGCCAGCACCTGTTCGATGATGGGCAGCGCGGTCAGGTCGTAGTGGGCGGCATACTTAAGGAAAGAGCGAAGTGCCGCCAGGCGGGCGTTGCGAGTACGGGCGCCGTTGCTTCGCTCCTTCTCTAAGTGGTCGAGGAAACTCAGAATCAACTGCGCATCGAGGTCGGGCAGGGTCAGCCGGGTGGGCGCCTTTCCAATCGTCGCCTCGGCGAAGTAAAGCAACAATCGAAAGGTATCGCGGTAGGCGGCGATGGTGCGCGAACTGACGGCCCGCTGATTGCCTAGATGCTCGACGAAAAAGCGTTGAAGCAGGCTGGGGAAGGACGGTGTCAGCTTGGGATCAGTCATGACGATCCCCTCCAACCGTAGAGGCGAAGAGTTCGAACCGTTTGCCCGCGACCGCCATGAGTTCCGGAACGCCGGTCAGATACCAATAGGTATCGGAGATCTTGGCGTGGCCGACATAGGTCGAGAGCGCCGCCATGGCGTTGTCGATATCGGCATCGTGCTCGTGCCAGAGCTGGATACGGCGACAAATGAAAGTGTGGCGCAGGTCGTGAATGCGCACCTCGCCATGGCCGCCCCGCGCGGTCCAACCAAGGTTGATGCGGAGCTTCTGGAAAACCTTATTGATCCTCCGCTTCGCGATGAATCCACCCGCCGGAGACAGAAACAGCGGTGAGTCCTCGGTGAGCGCACCATGACGCGCCCGAACCGCCAGATAGCGCCGTAGCTCGGCTACGACGGTGGCGTGTATGGGCACATGCCTCGACTTGCGGAACTTTGTGTTCCGAACCGTAAGGAAGGCTCCGTCGAGATCGACATCGCTGCAGCGCAGGTGGAGCGCTTCTGACCGGCGCAGACCGGTAGCGGCGATCAGCCCGAAGATCGTCGCGTAGGTTGCCGGCCGCAATCCGCCCTCGGGGCCCAGGCGCGAAGCGGCGGCCACAAGATCGCAGATCTCCTGTTCTGAATAGATGTGCGGTGCGAGGCGGCGGTGTGAACGACCAAAGGTCGCGGTCTGAGGGAACTCAGTGGCGGGATCGAGCCGGGCCAGATACCTCGCGAATGGGCGAAGGACCTCGAGGCGCCGGGCCCATGAGGAGGGGCTGTTCCTTTTGGCCCGGCCTTGCACCCAGTTCAGGACGATATCGTTGGTGAGCGGGCCACTATGGCCGCGCTCGTCGGCGAACAGAGCGAAAGAGGTGATTTGATGGCCCTCCATCCTAAGGACGAAACCAAGGGCGCGGCGCTCGGACAAATAGTCCTTTGCCAGTGAGAGCATGGTGCGATGGCCGGTCATTGCGCGCTCCCCTGCCAAGGCAAGGCAACGGCTGCAAGATTGGTCAGGTCGACCTTTGCATAGATGGCGGACGTGTCGAGGCTTCGATGCCGCAAGATGTCCGCAATCTCCTTCATCGGCGCGCCAGTGCGCAGAAGTCGGCTGGCCATGCTGTGGCGGAGAATGTGGACGCCGGTTCGCGTCCATCCACATCTTCGGTAGCTGGCCAGCACCGCACGTTTGACGCTCCTGGTCGTGATCGGTTCGTCGTAGGGGGCAACATGGCGAACAAATATGGCCCGGTTCGATGTCGCGGGCCGCTCCTCGTGCAGATAGGCCGCAATCGCCGCTCCCGTCGCGGACGGCAGGGGCAGAGCATCGGCGCGTCGGCTCTTGGTGCCGACAAGCTTGATCGTGCCATCGGCCCAGTTGATGTCGTCAAGCTGCAACTTGACGACTTCGCTGGATCGCAGACCGAGATCGATCAAACACCGCACCATCGCATAAGCCCGCAGGCGCGACGGGAACGTCTGATCAAAGGAACTCAGCAGTTCGTCGATCTCGGCGTCGGTCAGCACCTCAGGCAATGATGCCAACCGCCAGTGTGCGACCCGGGGAATCGCGGCCTTCAGATCGCCCACCCGCTCGCCGGACATGCTGCGGAAGCGGAGATAGCAGCCAATGATGACGCCGTTCGCGGCGACGGTGGCGGGTCTTCGCCCCCGTTTGCCAAGGACGAAGCGGCGGATGGAAGTGGCGCTGACAGTGGCCATGGAGATCGGCTGCTCGCCGAAATGCTCGACAAGAAATCCTCCGACCACTCGGCAACGCTTCCGACGCGTGTTGTCCGCCAATCCCCAGACGTCGCGCATGTGGGCATCGAAGCGCGTCAGCTCCTGTTCGATGGCGGAATTGCGGGCCGGATGCTGCAGTACCACGCCGCCAGCTTTGAGCACCTCGAGAAGATGGCCCAACGCCGCCTGCAGCTCATGGCGCAAACGACGGACCGGGTCGGGGCAGGCACACGCCGGCTGGTGTTCCGAGAGAAAGCGCATAACAGCGCCCTGGCCGGTCGCTTCTAGGTCGTACCTTTCCTGAGTCAGCCAATGGGCGAAGTGGGCGACGCAGCACAGATAGGCGCGCTGCGTGCTCGGCGCATATCGCCTTCGCTGCAAGTGCTCACCGTACTGCGAAACGAAGGGCCGAAGAATACTGTCTTCCAACCAAGCGCGGGGCTGTGGCTGAAGGATGATCGCTTTTTGCATGTAGATCTCCTACCGAGTTGAGTGCGCTCGGAAGGAAGCACTAGGATTATGCGCACCGCATAGCTTGGATGCCGGCTACCATCTTACTGATCTACCGAAGAAAATTGGCTAGCTGTCCCGGTGAGCTGCGCATAATCAACGGGTGCGCATAATCGCGCACATAGGTCCATAATCGGCCGGTATCGGTCTTGCCCTTGGCCAGGACCGGAACCGTCGTATCGTCGCCGTGCAGACGTGAAGCGGACAGCACATGGGCTTCGAGCCGCTTGAACAGCGGCATCAGCGCCGCGGCGCCGGCGCCGACCTGTCGGCGAGCGTCGACAGGCTGAGCGGCACGCCTCCGCGGGCACGTTCGACCTGGCGGTTGAGCGGCTGATGCTGGCTGAATTTCTCGAACAGGATCATCGCCAGCAGGCCGGGACCGGCCCAGCCGCGCGGGGTGGCGTGGAACGGCGCCGGAGCCTGGCTGATCGTCTCGCAGTCGCGGCAGGTGAACTTCTCCCGTACGTGCTGGATCACCTTCCATTGCCGGGCACCACCTCCAGCGTCTCGGTGATATCCTCACCCAGCTTGCGCAGCCGATGACCGCCGCAGCAGTAGCAAGCGGCAGGCGCCGGCTCGACCACGCGTTCGCGCGGCAGATGCTCGGGAAATGGCTGGCGCGCCGGTCGTTTGCGCACATAAGGCGCCACCTCGGTGGTCCGGGCCGCGGCCTGTTCGGCGGCGATCTCGTCTTCCGTTGCCGTGCTCTCGAGTTCCTCGAAGGTGAGCTCCATCTGGTCGTGAAGGCGGGCTGAGCGCTCAGAACTCTGACCATGCAGCGCCCGCTGCAGCTTCCGAATCGTCAGATCCTGATGTGCGATCAGCGCCGCATCATCCGATGCCTTGGCCCTGGCGACCGCCAGTTCGGCCTCGACAAGCGCAGCGCGCGCAGCCTCGTCTTCGGCTCTGGCCAGCGCCGCGGTCAGCGCTGCTCTCAGCGCGCCGATATCGTCCGGAACAGCATCCTGGGCGGTGGCTACCATGCCCTGGAGAATCATAAAACGCGTCCGCTGACTCGCGGAAAATGGCGCAAACTCAAAGAAAACTCAGCCCGCGCGCTGGGGGCGGAACGTGTGAACCGGGTTGCGCCAATCGATCCCGTCGAGCATGTAGGCGAGCTGCGCCGGCGATATGGAAACCGTGCCGTCCGCCGGCGACGGCCATAGAAACCGGCCCTTCTCGAGCCGTTTCGCATACAGCGACATGCCGAGCCCATCATGCCAGATAATCTTGATCAGATTGCCGCTGCGGCCGCGGAAGACATAAAGATCGCCGGCGAACGGTTATGTGGCGCGCCACATAACCGTTCTTGGACTAACCCGCTCCGCGAATGCGGAGCGGCAAGGAGGGTGTGTCGCCGGCGTGATCTGATCGCGTCGTCTGTCGCGCTGGTCATGTGTCCACAACAAGCTCCGACTGCGTCAGCATGGAGTGG
>NZ_RZSB01000489.1:0-4615 GCF_004023285.1 Mesorhizobium sp. M2A.F.Ca.ET.067.02.1.1 | reverse complement strand
GATCTGGACCGTGCGGGTCTTGAGATAGGCCGGCGACGTCAGCTCGGCATCGACCGGAATGAGGTAGTTCCTGCCGTCGACCTGCATGCCGTGCCCGGCATAGTAGATGACGGCGAGGTCGGCATTGTAGGACTCTTCGGTGAATTTGCTGATCAGGCTGTGCATGCCGGCATTGTCCTGGTCGACGCCTTCGATCACCTGGAAGCCGGCGTTGCGCAGCGTGGACGCGATAAGGCGGGCATCGTTCGCCGGGTTGGGCAAAGCGACGGCATTGACATATTTGCTGTTGCCGATGACCAGCGCGACGCGCTTGCTGTCGGGCGTGGCGGCCTGTGCGCCGAACGCGGCGTGGAACAGCAGGATCAACCCGCCCAAAAGGATGGCGAACGCTTTCATGGGATCAGCCCTCCGCCCCTTGGGGCGCGTTACCGATGTCTGCGCATGCTGAATGTCGTGAGCGACAACGTCGCTTCTGCCAAAATCGTCCTTGAGCGTCTGTGATCTCGACCACAGATTTGGTTCGCGAGGGGCTCGAAATTTCCTCGGTGAGTATCTAAAACCAATCGGCCGATCAAAACGCGAGGTTTGGTGAACCGGCTAGTCCCTCAACACAGTGAAAGATCGCAGACTTGTCGGGCAAGGCCATCAATGTTGGGGTAGCCAGCGCAAAACGCTGGCGATGAGCTGAAGGCTCCTGAACCTCGTCATTCTAGGGTCTGCGCGCGTCGCTTCGCTCCTTGCTCCGCCCGTGGATGACGACCGCGATAGGCGTCCCGGCCAATCGCCAAGGCATGCCAACGCACACATAGCCAACCGGTCAAAACTTCTGGGTTAAGGACCTAACCGGGCTCCAGCGTCTCCTGGAGGGAGTCTATCAGCGCGGTGATCGCCTGCTTGTATTTTTCGAATTCCGGCGACGTCTGCCGCACTTGTGTCGTGGTCGTCGTCGGCTGGCCCTGGTCGGTCGCCACGCGCGGCACTTTCTGCCCCATCTTCCGCTCGGCCCAGTCCACGACGTAGCTCGCGGTCTTGCCGGTGAGGAACGGGTTGGCCTGAATGACAGCCGACCCGAGCACAGCGCTCAACTGCGTCGAGCCGGGCGCCGCCAGAACCTGGGCCGCGCCTTCCATGCCGAGGAAATGGCACAGATAGAGGCGGCCGGCGGTGATCTGGTGGCCGCGCGCGCGCAGATAGGCCTCGCCCTCGCGCGCCAGGTTGCGCACCATTTCGCGTGACAGTGTCGCGTCGTAGCGAAGCGCAAGCAGGTCGGCGGTCGACAGCGAGCGGGCAAGGTCGGGCCGATAGGTGTTCATCATCCGGATCCAGGTCTTGGAGATGAACTGGCCGGCACCGGTCGCCGAGGAAAGCGGGTTCTTGGCCCGCGCGCTGCCGCCGCTTTCGACATGCACGATCCGCTCCGTCAGCGTTTCGACGGCGGTATCGCCGGACCCGCCGTAACTGACGGCAACGGCGGTAGCCACCGTGGTGACCGTCCCCAGCGGGTCGATCGCCTCGCCGTTCTGGTAGAGTTCGAAATGCAGATGCGGGCCGGTCGAAAGCCCTGTCGTGCCGATATAGCCGATGACGTCGCCGGCCTTCACTTTGGTGCCGACGCCGCTCGCGATGGCGAATTTCTGCATATGCGCGTAACGCGTCTCGCGGCCATTGGCATGCGTGATCTTCACCAGATTGCCATAGCCGCCGCCATCGCCTTGGAAGGAGATATCGCCGTCGAAGGCGGCCATGATCGGCGTGCCGACCGGCGCCGCCCAGTCGACGCCCTTGTGGATGCGAACTGTGCCCAGGATCGGATGCTTGCGCGGGCCGAAGGTCGAGGTCATCACCCCGGCGACCGGCGTGACCATGCCGTTGGTGACGGTCAGCGAGCGCACCTGATCGTTGCCGGTCACGCAGGCATATTGGCCGTCGCTCTGCTGGAAGACGAAACAGTCGAGGCTCCTGTCCGCGCCCTGGACGCCGACATAGAGCACCCGTCCCGAGATCTCGCTTTGGCCGCGCGGCGTCTGCGAATAGATCAGCACCAGGCGCTGGTCCTCGCTGGCGAAGGCGTCGAGGTCCTGCCCGCGCGACAGATACATGATCGCCTCGCCGATGACGCTGGTCGGCACCTTGTTGCGCGCCGCCGTCGAATAGATCGCGTCGAGCAGGCGGTACTGCCGCTTGGGCCCACCCTGGTCGGAGGTGCCGGAATAGTTGAACAGATCCTCGCGGACCCAGGGGTCGACACCCGACACGAAGGCGCCGGCCGCATTGCGTGTCAGCGTGCCGACATAGACGTTCTTGGCATAGATGGAGACCTGCATCAGCGACATGGTCGTCGTCTCGCGGCTCGGCCGGAACCCGCGCATGGCCACGACGAAGCCGGCCTCCAGCCCGTCGCGGTTGAACAGCGCCTTCAGCGCTTCGCCGGCGAGCTTGGCGTCGTCGGCGGAGAAATGCGCGTCGAGCACCACGCTGTCGAGGCTGCGGTCGTTGAGGATCTTCACGAACGTGTCTTCGGTGGCCTCGAAGCGCTGATACTCGCTGGTGACGGTCGCGACGGTCGTGTTGTTCTCGATCGCGGTTTTCTTGAAGGCGGGGAGTGCTGCCTCGCCCTGGTCGATGGTCTCGCCCCAGCCGGCCTCGGGGTCGTCGGCGTCCGCCTTGGGCGCCGAGCCGGCGTCGCTGTCGTCCGGTGCCGCTTGGAGATCATTCTGCAGGTCGCCTTGCGGATCGCCCGGTTGGTCGTCTGGCGCTGCGGCTGGCGCGGGCGGAGCCGGTTGCTGGTCGTCGGGCGCGGTTGCCGAAGGCTTGGGAGCGACCTGCCGCTGCGCCTGAAAGAAGGCGAAATCCTCTTGCGTCGAGGGGATCGTCGTCATGAACTTTTCGCTGGCGCTCAGCATCACGTCGGACATGATTTCGATCTGCGGCGAAGCCCCCGAACTGTCGAGCTCAGCCGGGCGCGCGACGGTCTTGCCCTTCGTCGCGGTGTCGGCATCGGGCGCCAATGTGATCCACATCGGATCGCCGGCCAGATCGATGATCGCCGGCACATAGACCGAGGCGTCGGGCGGCACGTCTTCCATGCCCTCGACGGGATGCAACTCTTCGTCCTCGTCGCCGAACGACCAATAGTCCTTGGTCAGGTAGAAGCCGGTGGCGACGGCAACGACGGCGAGCGTGGCAAAGCCGGCAAGAGCCCGGCGCCAGAGTTTGCGCCGCCGCTCGGCCAGCCGCGCCAGCTTCTTCTGTTTGAAGCTCGTGTCGATCGCGTGCGTCACGGGCTGTTTCCGGTCAGGAAATAGGTCCAGCGCACCTGCTCCTGCGTATCGACCTCGACGAAGCGCGCCGCGATATGGCCGCGCTGCCAGCACTCCTCGATGCCGCGGATCGAAAAGCGCCGCCGGTCGATGCACATTTCGGTCGACCCGTTGAGGATCGCGTGGCCGAAGACGTCCGTGGCGTAGAGATAGATGTAGCGGTTGGTCAGCTCCTCGCGGATGACATTGACGCACTGGTTGGCGCCGATCGTCCACCAGCCGTCCGTCTGGTCGGCATTGTCGACCTTCTGTCCGACCGCGAGATTGACGACGTCGAGCGTCTGGTTGCAGACGGTGAATTCGGCATGCGCCTTGCCGGGCGAAAGCATCGAGAACAGCGCCGCGCCGAGCAAAGCGGCAAGCGTTATGCGGCCCGGAAACAGCAAGCTACGCAGCTTGCGTGGCGGGGGCTGTTGCAAAGAACGCAAGGTGCGAGGGTCCATCGGCGTTCATGCTATCCGCCAAGCCGGAAATAGCTGGCCGTGGCCGAGAACTGCGACCCGCCGGCCTCGATCTCCTCGAGGATCTTGGGCAACAGCTCCGAAGCCGGCGTCGGCCTTGAGAACATGGCGGCCTGGATGTCCTTGGGGCCGGTGATCACCAGCATGATCTGCGGCACCGCCTTGGCGGCCGCCTTGTCCGCGGCGGCAAGACCGATCGGGATGTTGAAGGTCACCTTGTCGGTTTGCGCCACCATGCGGTCGTCCAGGTTGAAGGCGACGCCCTTGTGGTCGATCAGCATGATGTTGGAGACGAGCCCGCCGCCCGTATAGAGCGCGCCGCTGACCGGCGCGCCGTCCGGTATCGATGTCTTGTCGAGGACAAGCTGCGGCTTCGCGGCCGAACTCCGGTCGAGAAAGCGAAGGAAAGTCGGCACGCCGCACTGGGAGAGCGTGATGAGGCGCACGCTGATGTCCGGCTCGATATGGAACCTGGACTGGAAATCGTTGAGCAATTGTTCGAAGGGCTGGACCGCCGTTCCGTAACCCTCGATCGTGGGGGCGCCGCCGGGTCCGGATGTCACGTTGGCGTAGAAGCAATTGCCGCCGCTGAAATCGCGCACCCAGGAGCGCTGCTCGTTCCACTTGGCCATGTCGTCTTCCGCTGACGGAAGCGCCGGCTTTGGCACATTGACGGCGACGTCGGTCTCGGGCTGCTTGGTTGCCGGCGTCCCCGGCTGCTGCGCCGGCTGGGTTGGCGCGGTCGGCGTTGCCGGCTGGCTGGCTGTCGGGACCTTCGGCTCGGCCGGCGAGGGGGTCGGCTCCGTCGATGCCTGTCTTTGCGAAGTTGGGGGC
>NZ_RZSB01000488.1:0-4616 GCF_004023285.1 Mesorhizobium sp. M2A.F.Ca.ET.067.02.1.1 | reverse complement strand
CTTCACCTCCTTCCTCACCACCGACAACGTCCAGGGCGGCCGCGTCGCCGCTGACGGTCTCGCCGCCGCGATCGGCGCCGCCAATGGCGGCAAGGTTGAAGGCAAGGTCGCGCTGATCACGGCCCTTCCCGGCGCCGGCTCGCTCGAGCAGCGCAAGCAGGGCTTCATCGAACAGATCAAGGCCAAATATCCGGGCCTCGAGCTCGTCGCCGACAAATACGCCGACGGCCAGGCCACCACCGGCCTCAACATCGCCACCGACCTGATCACCGCCAATCCGGACCTCAAGGGCATCTTCGCCTCGAACTTGATCATGGCGCAGGGCGTCGGCCAGGCCATCGCCGAGAACAACCTTGGCGGCAAGGTGGCGCTGATCGGCTTCGACAGCGACGAGAAGCTGATCAAGTTCCTCAATGACGGCGTCATCTCCGGCCTTGTCGTCCAGGACCCGTACCGGATGGGCTATGACGGCATCAAGACCGCTCTGGCTGCCTCGAAGGGCGAGAAGGTCGAGGCCAATGTCGACACCGGCGCCAACCTCGTCACCAAGGACAACATGAAGGATCCCAAGATCGACGCGCTGCTCAACCCGAAGCTCAACTGAGCAGTGTCGCTTGCACTCGTTTCCGGGGCCTCGCGCCCCGGAAACATCCGTCAGGCGATTTGGAAATCCGCGGGCCTGATCTAGGTTTTGACTCCAAGATGCGCGTCAGACGCATCGCTGCATACCCAATGGTTGAGACCAATCTGGGAGGATTGTCATGACGTCGACGGCGCAGGAACTGCACCCCGCCCCCACGCTGGCCCCGGGCAGGACGATCCTCGAGCTCAACGGGCTGGAAAAGCGCTATCCCGGCACGCATGCGCTGAAGCCGGTGCATCTCGCCTTCAAGGCCGGCGAGATCCACGCCATCGTCGGCGAGAACGGCGCCGGCAAGTCGACCCTGATAAAACTTCTGACCGGCGTCATGCCGCGCACCTCGGGCGAGGTGATCTGGGAGGGCAAGCCGGCGGCCTTGGCCACACCGCATGAGGCGATGGCGCTGGGCATCAACGCCGTCCACCAGGAGGTGGTGCTTTGCCGCCATCTCACCGTCGCCGCCAACATGTTCCTCGGCGAGGAGGAGTCCCGCTTCGGCCTGCTGCAGCAACGCGCCATGGTCAAGGAAGCGCAGAAGATCATCGACGGGCTGGGCTTCGACCTGCCGGCGCATGTCGTTCTCGGCGACCTAACCATCGGCCAGCAGCAGTTGATCGCCGCAGCTAGGGCTACCGTGCGCGGCACCAAATTCCTGATCTTTGACGAACCGACCGCCTATCTCACCCGCAAGGAGGCCGACCAGCTGTTCAAGCTGATCCGAAGGCTCAAGGGCGAAGGTGTCACCATCATCTACATCAGCCACCGCATGGAGGAAGTGTTCGAGCTTGCCGACCGCGTTTCCGTACTGCGCGACGGCACGTTGGTCGGCACCCGCAACATCGCCGAGACCGACGAGGCCGAGCTGGTCAAGCTGATGATCAACCGCTCGATCGAGCAGATCTACCACAAGGAGCATTTCACGCCCGGCGCCACGATCGTCGAGACGAAGAACCTTTCCGGCAAAGGTTTCGAGAATGTCTCGGTGACCGTCCGCGCCGGCGAGATCGTTGGCCTTTACGGCCTGATCGGCGCAGGCCGCAGCGAGTTCGTCACCACGCTTTACGGCCGCCACAGGAAATCGGCCGGCCAGATCCTGTGGGAGGGCAAGGAGGTCCAGGTCAATTCCGAGCATGACGCCATAAGGCTCGGCATGGCCCTTGCCCCGGAAAGCCGCCGCGACCAAGGCCTGTGCCTCAACCTGTCGGTCGGCATGAACCTCAACCTGCCGATCTACAAGCGCATTTCCAGCAACGCCTTGATCTCGGGCGCCAAGGAGAAGGCCGAAGCCGATCGCCAGATCGCGGACCTGCGCATCAAGACGCCGACACGCAGCGCGCTCGCCTCCAGCCTCTCAGGCGGCAACCAGCAGAAGATCGTCATCGGCAAATGGCTGGCGCATGGCGCCAAGCTGTTCATCTTCGACGAGCCGACGGTGGGCGTCGATGTCGGCACCAAGGCCGAGATCTACCGCCTGTTCTCGACGCTGTTGTCGAAGGGGGCCGGCATCATCCTGATCTCGTCCTATCTGCCGGAGGTCTATGAGCTTGCCGACACGCTGCATGTGTTCCGGCGCGGCAAACTGGTCGCCACGCATGGGTTCCGCACGGCAAGCCACGAGGACATTCTGGGTCAGGCGCTGGCCGAGAAACAAGAAAAAACGGGAGGACAAAAATGAGCACCGAGGCGATCCCCGCCGAAAAAACCAAGCGCAATTTCAACGCGCTCTTCGGCCTGACCCTGCTTGGCCTTCTGCTGCTGATGTGGATCGTACTGGCCGTCGCCACGCCCTCCTTCGCCACGGCCCTCAACATCACCAATCTTCTGCGCCAGGGCTCACTGATCGCCATCCTCGCAGTCGGCCAAACCTTCGTTATCATCACCGGCGGCATCGACTTGTCGGTCGGCGCGGTGGTCGGCTTCACGACTGTTGTGGTGGCGCTTCTGATCAATGCCGGCTGGCCGATCTGGGCGGCGGTGCTGATCACCTTGCTAGTCGGCGTCGCCATCGGCCTCTTCCACGGCTTCGGCATCGTCAAAATGGGCCTGCCGCCCTTCATCATCACCTTGGCCACCATGACCTCGCTACGCGGGATTGGCCTTCTGATGACCAACGGCAACTCGATCTCGATCAACAGCGACCCGTTCCAGGCCTTCTCCCGCGGCTCGCTGTTCGGCATCCCCTATCTGTTCTGGATGGTGATCCTCGTCGCCATTCCGTCCTACATCTTCCTGCACCACACGCGCTGGGGCCGCTATCTGTTCTCGGTCGGCTCCAACGCCGAAGCCGCGCGCCTGTCTGGCGTCAACGTGCCACGCACCATCTTCATGGCCTATATCCTCTCCGGTCTGCTCGCCGCCTTCGTCGGCGTGCTCTTGGCCTCGCGCATCGGCATCGGCAACCCGACGCAGGGCGACACCTATGAACTGCAGGCCATCGCCTCGTCGGTGATCGGCGGCACCTCGCTGTTCGGCGCCATCGGCTCCGTGCACGGGCCGCTGATCGGCTCCTTCATCCTGTCGACGATCAACAACGGCGCCAACCTGCTCAACGTCAACACCTTCTGGCAACGCGTCATCACCGGAGCACTGATCATCGTCATCGTCTACTTCGACGGCTTGCGCCGTCGCGGCAAGTGACTCCTCCCAGAAACTAACGCGCCGGCCCGGCCGGACCGAGGCCGGCGCCCTTTTTGGATCTGTTCAATGAAAGCCGTCGTTTGCCGCTCGCCCGGCGACCTTGTCCTCGAAGACCGCGCAGCGCCCGGGGCGCCACCACCCGGCTGGGCGCGCGTCGCCGTCAGCCATGTCGGCATCTGCGGCACCGACTATCACATCTTCGAAGGCAAGCATCCCTTCCTCGCCTATCCGCGCATCATGGGCCATGAGGTTTCCGGCATCATCGTCGAGAAGGGAGAAGGCATCGATCTTGCCGTCGGCGAGGCGGTCATCATCAACCCCTATCTTTCATGCGGCCAATGCATCGCCTGCCGGCATGGCAAGCCGAATTGCTGCGTGAGGATCGAGGTGCTGGGCGTCCATCGCGACGGCGCCATGTGCGACGAGATCCTGGTGCCGGCGCAGAACCTTTACCCGACGAATGGCCTGTCGCTGGCCGACGCCGCTGCGGTGGAATTCCTGGCTATCGGCGCGCATGCGGTGCGCCGATCGCTCGGGCAGCCCGGCCAGCGTACACTGGTCATCGGCGCCGGCCCTATCGGGCTCGGCACGGCGATATTCGCCCGCATCGCCGGCCTGGATGTCAGCCTGCTCGACATGAGCAGTGAGCGCCTTGGCTTCGCTGAAAAGGAACTCGGCTTTGCCCCGCTCGACACCTCCAAGGCATCGGCCGCCGACCTGGTGCGGCAGGCGACCTTCGGCGAAGGGTTCGACCTCGTCTTCGACGCGACCGGCAACACGACGTCGGTGCAGTCCGCCTTCGCCCATGTCGCGCATGGCGGCACATTGGTGCTGGTCAGCGTAGTCAAGGACGACATCGCCTTCTCCGACCCCGAATTCCACAAGCGCGAGATGACTTTGGTCGGCAGCCGCAATGCGCTCAAGGCCGACTTCGAGCATGTCGCGGCCTCGATCCGCAACGGCGCCGTGCCGTTGGGCAAGCTCGTCACCCATCGCACCACGCTCGCCGCAACGCCGCGCGATCTGGCGCGATGGACGCATGAGAAGTCGGGGCTGATCAAGGCGGTTATCGAGGTGGGGTGAGAGACGCCGGCATAGAGATTTCCGGCCCTGGATATCTGGCAATCACAGCCTTGGTGATTGGCCGAAGCGCCTACCCCTTCGTCATCCCAGGGCGAAGCAGGAGCGCAGCTCCGTCGCGGAGACCCTGGGATCCTGTGTGTTGGTTCTGGTGTATGGTTGAGGTGGGAAGGAGACCGAGTGGATCGTGGTCGTCCTTTCGGACAGGCCGTGGCATGGCCCGGTCCCTTCCCACCGGTGAACCATCAACCTGAACAGT
>NZ_RZSB01000487.1:0-4623 GCF_004023285.1 Mesorhizobium sp. M2A.F.Ca.ET.067.02.1.1 | reverse complement strand
GTTCTGGCTCGGCAACGGTCACCGCGTCGGCGGCGCGGGCGCCCCAAACTGCGATCAGGGCCGCAGCGGAGCCGAGAAGAAGGCTCTTGATGTTCATTTTCTTGAATCTCCAGTCAAAGGTTCAAGACAGGCCTGACATGCCGTTCGGCGTTTGCCACCCCCGTCCCCATCGTTGAAAAAGTACGCGCATCGGCGCCGCTTCTTCGCTCTGGACATGACTTAATCGGTCGTCACGTACAACAGAGATTGCGTCGGAAAAGCATCTTTTTGAATCTTATAAAGATCTTGTTGCTCAAATATCACGTCATATATTTGTAAAATTGGGACAAATTGCATACTTTATACAATCGAAACACTAAGAAATCCCGAGAATGTGTCAAATGTGCCAATTATTGCAGGTATATCACACTTTATTGCCCGGCTAACTATGCCGCAGGTTGCGCGGAAACCTTACCAAACCGCTCAGGACACGGTGCGCGCGGCGCGGACCACGTCCGCGAGCATGTCTTCCCTCAACATCTCTATAGGGACGCGGTCATTAAGCTCGGGCGCGGGGCGGGTCAGCCAGAACCAGGCAAGCCTCGGATTGGCGATCGCCGACAGCACGTCGCTTATGCCCAGGACCGGCCGGCCGTCGACGAACTGGGCCAGTGGGAAGACATGTTTGCGGCCGCCCTTGCGCAGCGCGACGACCTCGCCGCGCCTTTGCCAGCGATGCAGCGTCGAGCGCGGGATCCGGAGCTTCTCTTCCAAATAGGTCGAGCCGGCGACTTCGCCTGCCCAATCCTCAAGCAGCATCGATTGAAGACCGGCCGCGCGTTCCGCGATATTCTGAAGCCGTCCCGCCCCCAGCGGCGCGCGCCCGGAAGCCTGATCGGATACCATCGGATTTCCGCTTGCAATTCTGTCCGGCACCGTCCGGAAGAACTCGGAGATGAGCGCGGTCCAATCGGCCTTCAAAGAATCGATTGCATGGCGCTGCGCCGGCGGCAGGAAGGGCAGGGCGGCCGCCACGCTGCCGGCGAGCACACTGGCTGAAACCAGGGCCTGTGCGTCCAGCAGGACACCATGCTGCATCAATGTCTGCTGCACGGCTTCGGTCACTAGGCCAGCCAACGTCTCTTGCGAAATCCCCTCGGACGGGGTCTGAAGTCTGGTCATGCGTTCGTCTTGTGGCCCGCGCTCCTCCCCAGACGCCGGCGGCTGCTGAAATTCTATCGCGGAAAGCACAGATTGCGGCGGCAATGGACGCCGCGGCCCGGCAGGTTGCTGGCTTGCATCTTCACACCCCTGGTCTGGCGTGCCGAAATGTCAGTCGCGGAACGCTCTATCTTTGCGTGTAGGAGCGCTCTGTGACAGGGGCGCGACAGACAGGCCGGTTCCGAGCCTGTCCGCGATGACGCAACGGTACGGCGTTCTTATGCAATTTGCCTCGCCGGGCCGTTTAGAGCAGCCCTGCCTGCTCGGCCGCGCGGCGGAGATTCTGGCGCGGGCGCGGGCCGATCTGCTGGATCACCAGCCCGGCGGCCAGCGAGCCGAGGTCGCCGCAATCCTTGAGGCTGCGTCCGGTCGTGTAGCCATAAAGGAAGCCGGCGGCATAGAGGTCGCCGGCGCCGGTCGTATCGACCAGTTCCTTGATCTTCGTCGCCTCGATGGTGACGGTCTCGTCGCCCCGCACGATCACCGAGCCTTTCTCGGAACGGGTGACGGCAGCGATCTTGCAATCCTTGCGGATGGCGGCGAGCGCCTCCTCGAAGGAAGCGGTCTGATAGAGCGACTTGATCTCGTGACTGTTGGCAAAGACGATGTCCACGGTGCCTGAGCGCATCAGCTCGAGGAACTCGTCGCGGTAGCGGTCGACGCAAAAGGAATCCGACAGCGTCATCGACACTTCGCGGCCCGCGGCGTGCGCCAGCTTCGCCGTCTGGCGGATGGCCTCCTTGGCGCGCGGCGGATCCCACAGATAGCCCTCGAAATAGGTCACCCTGGCGCCGGACGCCTTGTCGGCCTCGACATCCTCGGGCCCAAGCTCGACGCAGGCGCCGAGATAGGTGTTCATCGAACGCTCGCCGTCCGGCGTCACGAAGATCATCGAGCGTGCGGTCGGCGGCTCGCCCGCGAGCGGCCTGGTGTCGAAGGCCACGCCCTGGGCGTGGATGTCGTGCGTGTAGATTTCGCCCAGCGCGTCGTTCGACACCTTGCCGAAGAAGGCGGCCCGTCCGCCGAGGCTGGCGACACCGGCCGCCGTGTTGCCGGCGCTGCCGCCTGAAGCCTCGATCGCCGGCCCCATGCGGCTGTAGAGCAGTTCGGCGCGCCTGGCGTCGATGAGGTTCATCGCCCCCTTGATGATGCCGTTGGTCTCGAGAAAAGCCTCGTCGCACTGCGCGATGATGTCGACAATGGCATTGCCGATGCAAAGCACGTCATATTCCGGCATCAAAATCTCCGCCAAGAACCACCCCGGCTATCTGGCATGCCGGCCGGGCGCGGGTCTAGCGAGTTGCCGCTGCTTTGCCTACCCCGAAAATCGCCATCGCCTTCCATGACGCCGAACTCGCCGCCGATTGTTCACCGGCTGCGGCAGCGTTCGCATCGAACTGGCTCATATCGGCCGCCGCCCTCGCCGCTATGGTTTCACAGCGATCGAAACATTTCCGCGCCGCTATCGGCTAGAAGCGGATTGTTTCCGCAGACGGAAGGCGCAGAAATGTCCGAAGAGACCGAAATGCCCACCGACCTCGCGCTGCTCGGCGCGCTGGCGGTGCTGTGGGGCGCTTCCTACACCTTCATCAAGATCGGCGTCGAGACGATCCCGCCTGTCACCTTCATCGCCGCTCGGACCCTGATCGCCGGGGCCATTCTGCTCAGCGTCATCCGCTGGCGCGGCCTTGCCATGCCTGCCGACGCGGCAATGTGGCGCCGGTTCGCTTTCCAGGCCTGCCTCAACAGCGTCGTGCCCTTCACCCTGATCGCCGCCGCCGAACGATCGGTGGATGCCGGTCTTGCCACCATCCTCAACGCGACATCGCCTATCTTCACCTTCCTGCTGACGGCCTTGATCACGCGCCATGAGCCCGTCACGGCGCGCAAGCTCGTCGGCGTCGGGGCTGGCATCGTCGGCATCTGCCTCATCATCGGCACCGAGGCGCTTGGCGGGCTTGGCCGTCAAATGTGGGCGCAGCTTGCGATCGTCATCGCGACGGTCTCCTATGCCGGCGCGGCGATCTTCGGCCGCGGCTTCAAGGGCTTCGATCCGATGATACCCGCCGCGGGTTCGATGCTTTGCGGCGCGGTGATGCTTGTGCCGCTCAGCCTGATCGTCGACCGGCCATGGACGCTTGCGCCGTCGGCGGCATCGATCCTGGCCCTGCTCGGCCTGTCGGTCTTCTCGACGGCGCTAGCCTTCGTCATCTATTTTCGCCTCATCCACACGCTGGGCTCGGTCGGCACCACCTCGCAGGCCTATGCGCGTGCCGATCGGAGTCGGTATTGGCGCCGTCTTCCTGGGCGAAAGCCTGGGGCCGGCCGCTTGGGTCGGCATGGGTTTCGTCGTCGCCGGCGTTGCGGCAATGACCATTCCCGCCAGGCGGGCAGGAGTGATCCCGGGACAAGCGTGAACGGTCGGGCGGGGTCTCGCCCTGCAGTTGCGCCGCTCTCCCTCGCCGCCTATCTCGGGGGCGTCGTTTCTCGATGAGGGGTCTGCACCCGCCGTGATCCTAGATGCTGCCCGCGCCGCCGCCAGCCGGCTGTTCTCGCCTGAATTCCGCTCCGTCTTCCTCAAGACGCTGGGGCTGACGCTGCTCGCCCTGGTGGCGCTCTGGCTTGGCCTCGAGAGCCTGCTCGAATGGCTGGCCTGGCCATGGCTGCAGACGCTGCTCCCGGGCCTGCCGTCCTGGGCCGGGTGGCTGGGCGGCATCATCGCCGGCATTGTCCTGGCGGTGGGGATGGCCTTGCTCATCGCGCCTGTGACGGCGATCGTTGCCGGCCTGTTCCTCGACGATATCGCCGAAGTGGTCGAGCGCACCGACTATCCCGACGGCCCGCCCGGCCGCGCCGTGCCGGCGCTGCATTCGCTGGCGCTGGCCATCAAATTCTTCGGCGTGGTCGCCCTCGGCAACATCGTCGCGTTGCTCTTGCTTCTGGTGCCGGGCGTCAACATTGCCGCTTTCTTCATCGTCAACGGCTATCTGCTGGGCCGCGAATTCTTCGAATTCGCCGCCATGCGTTTTCGCCCCGAGGCAGAGGCCAAGGCGCTGCGCCGCAAATATGCCGGCACGGTGTTCCTGGCTGGACTGGTCATCGCCATGTTCCTCGCCGTGCCGCTGCTCAACCTTCTGACGCCGCTTTTCGCGGCCGCCATGATGGTGCATCTGCACAAGGCGGTTTCGACGCGGGGCCCGGTCTAGAGCGTTTCACCGTTTCACGGAAACGGCGAACCGCTCTATCTCTTTGTTTTGACGCAATTCCGGACGGAAAACCGCCCACACTTTTCCTGGAATTGCTCTAGTCCTGCTCCTTGCCCTCCCGGAACAGCGCTTGCAGCTTGCCGAACGGCATCGCCGCCCGGGTGAAGCCGAAAGTGCCGTCCTGCTGGATCTCGCGCGCCGCAGTCTCCAGCATGCC
>NZ_RZSB01000486.1:0-4627 GCF_004023285.1 Mesorhizobium sp. M2A.F.Ca.ET.067.02.1.1 | reverse complement strand
CGCTGACGGTTGGCAACGACATGCTTCTCCTCGGCCTGCATAGCCTTTCCGGAGAGCGCACGGCATTGCATGTCGTCATCGCCGGACCTGCCGCACGCTATGCCGGCAAGGGACAGGCGCATTTCCTGGCCTGGACGGCCGAACTGCGCCACCGCATCGAGACGCAGCCGGCAGCAGCGGTGGCCGCGTGATGGCCGGGATCGTCCTCTACAACTACGAGCTTGACGAGAACTGCTACAAGGTGCGGCTCGCGCTTTCGATGCTCGGCCTCAAATGGGAGCCGATCGCGGTCAACGCCTTCCCCGGCAACGAGCAGACGACGCCGCCCTTCCTGGCCATGAACCCCCTCGGCACACTGCCGATTCTGAAGGACGGCGACCTGACCCTGTTCGGCGCCGAAGCGATCCTAGCGCATCTCGCCCGCGCCAATGACGCCACTGGCAAATGGCTGCCGGCGGAGGGCGCCGACTTCGCCGGCGTCATGCAGTGGCTCGTCTTCTCGGCCGGCGCGCTGGCGGTCGCGGCCGAGGCGCGCCGCAACTCCCTGTTCGACACGCCGGGCGACGGCGAGGCGCTGCAGGCATCGGCGGGCAAGCTGTTGCGCATCATGGACGACCACATGATCGCGCGCGGCTACGAGGGCCTCGACTGGTTCGCGGCCGGCCATCCCACGATCGCCGACATCGCGCTTTTTCCGGCCTTCGCGCTCAGCCGCGATTTCGGGATAGACCACGATGAATATGCCGGGCTGCGGCGCTGGGGACGGCGCGTCCGTTCGCTCCCCGGTTTCGTGACCATGCCGGGCATTCCGGACTATTATTGAGGCGCAGACGCCCAGGCAGAAGGCAGAAAAGTCATGAGCAATCTCAGCCGCTTCTCGGTACAGCCGCTCTCGACCATGACGCGGAGGCTGGCCGACGTCGCCTTCGGCAGGCAGGAGCCCGACCTGGTCATTGCCGGGGCGCGCGTGCTGTCGACCTATTCCGAGCGCATCCTGGTGGGCCGGGAAGTCTGGATCTCGGGCGGGCGCATCGCCGCGGTGAAGCCCGCCGGTACCTACAAGGGAACCGCCGCCAGGGTCTACCAGGCCAAGGGCGGCATCGTCGCGCCGGGGCTGGTCGATCCGCACATCCATATCGAATCATCGATGGTGACAGCCTGCGCCTATGCGGAGGCCGCTCTGCTCAACGGCACCACGACAATCTTCTGCGACAGCCACGAGATCGGCAACGTGATGGACGTCGCCGGCGTCGAGGCGATGCTGGAAGACGCCCGCCAGGCGCCGCTTTCGATCTTCCTGACCGTGCCCAGCACGGTGCCGGCCACCTCGCCGCAGCTCGAAACGGCCGGCGGCGACCTGACGGCGGAAAAGATCGGCGCGCTGTTCGACAAATGGCAGGAAGCGGTGGCGCTCGGCGAAAAGATGGACTTCGTGCAGGTGGCGATGGGCGACGAGCGCAGCCATGCGATCCTCGCGGCGGCGCTCCAGCGCGGCCGCCCCGTCTCCGGCCACGTTTACGGCCGCGAATTCGTGGCGGCTTATGCCGCCTCCGGCGTGACCGACACGCACGAGGCGATCGACCGCGAGATCGCCGACGACATGCTGGAGGCCGGCATCTGGCTCTTCCTGCGCGGCGGCCCGCCGACGACGCCGTGGCACTCGCTCCCGCAGGCGATCAAGACGATCACCGAGCTCGGCGCCTCGCACAAGCGCGTCGCCGTGTGCACCGACGACCGCGACGCCGACGATTTGCTGCTCTTCGGCCTCGACTGGGTGACGCGCGAAGCGATGAAAGCCGGCATGAAACCGGAGCAGGCCTGGGCGATGGGCTCGCTGCACGGGGCCACGCGCTTCGGCATGGAAGGCGAGATCGGGGGGTTGGGCGGCGGGCGTCGCGCCGACCTCGTGCTGCTCGACGATTCCTACAAGCCGGTGAACACCTGGTACGGCGGCGAACTGGTCGTCGAAGACCACAGGATCACGCCGGTCCTCGACCGCGCGCTTTCGCAGCGCTACCGCTATCCCGAGGCGGCCTACCACACGGTGAAGCTGCCGAAGGCGATCAGGCTCACCCCGGACCTTCCGATCGAAAAGGTCGTGGCGCACACCATACGGACCGAGCTGCCGGGCATCACGCTCGGGCACGAGCGGATCACGCTCGAGCCGGCGAACGACTGGCAGACGCATTTCGACCGGCACGGGCTCTGCTTCGTGACCGTGGTGGAACGGCATGGCAAGTCCGTCGGCAATGTCGCGCACGGGCTGCTCAGCAACTTCGCGCTGAAGCGCGGCGCGGTCGCATCCTCGGTCGGGCATGACAGCCACAACATCATCGTCGCGGGCGTCAACGAGGTCGACATGCAGGTCGCGCTGCGCGCGCTCGAGGAGAAGCAGGGCGGCGTCTGCGTGGTCCATGACGGCAAGGTGACCGCGATGGTCGACCTGCCGATCGCCGGACTTCTCTCGGACAAGCGCGTCACCGAGGTTGCGGAGGAGATGAAGGTGCTGAAGCGCGAATGGGAAGCGGCCGGCTGCTCCATCCCCTATATGGGCTTCAACCTCATCCCGCTCTCCGTGATCCCGGAGATACGCATCACCGACAAGGGACTCGTGCTGGTGCCGGAGATGACGATCGTGCCGGCCTTCGAGGCGGCCTGAGTGGATCCCTATCGCCTCGGCCTCGTCTCGCCGCGTATCCACTATTTCCAGCTGGTGGCGCGGCTGGGCTCAGTGCGGCAGACCGCGCAGGTGCTTAACGTCGCGCCGTCCTCCATCAGCCGCCTCGTCAAGGCGCTGGAGGACGAGATCGGTACGCCGTTGTTCGAGCGGGTGCGGCAACGCCTGAAGCTGACCAGCGCGGGTGAGCTGCTGCTCTACCACGCCAAAGTGAGCACCTCCGAGCTTGGCCGCGCCTGGTCGGAGATCAACGACCTGCGCGGCCTCAACCGCGGCGGCGTCTCCGTGACCGTGGTCGAGAGCGTCGCGCGCGGCCTCATGCCGGCCGCGCTCAAGGAGTTCTGGGAGCGTCACCCGCTGATCACGGTCGACGTGCGGGTCGCGGGGTCGCAGCAGGCGTGCGATGCCGTGGCGGAAGGCGACTGCCAGCTTGCGCTCGCCTTCGACGTGCAGGTGCCGCGCAGCGTGCGCAAGATCGCGGCAGCCACGCTGCCGCTCGGCGTGGTCGCGCATCCGGACAGCCGTTTCGCCGGCCGCAAAGAGCTGAAGCTGTTCGACCTTTCCGGCGAGCGCGTTATCCTGTCGGACGGCAGCCTGGCGCTGGGGCTTTCGGTGGAGGAGGCTATCAGCCGCTCGATCATCGATCTGACACGGCGCTCCCGAACCAATTCGATCGGAATGATGATCGAACTTGCCAAGCTCAACCTCGGTACGGTGCTGCAGACGCGCATCGGCGTCGAGGCGGAGGTCGCCGACGGCACACTGATCTTCGTCCCGCTGCATGACGCCAAGATACCGCCACGCCGGCTGATGCTGCTCACTCGGCCGGAGCGCGAGATGTCGGACGCGGCCTCCGCCTTCGCCACGCAACTGGCGCGGACGGTAGAGCGGCTCGGAAACGGTCGATGACCACCGCCGCCTGTTGTTGCGTTCCACGCATCGTATCGCGGCTTCCTTTTGCACTATTCGGAACATCTCCTTTTCTGCGAACCTGCGTCGGCAGGAGAGAATTCGCATGAAGAAAAGCGCGGTGGACGCCGTCATTCGCGGACTGAAAAGAACAGGAGTGTCGATCGTCTGCTACCTGCCTGATTCGCTATTCAAGGAACTCTACCCGGCGCTCGACGCCGATCCCGACATCAGGACGATCCGCGTCACCAACGAGGGCGAAGGCGCGGCCATCTGCGGCGGCGTGTTCCTGTCGGGCAAGCGGGCCGCGCTGGTGATGGAGAACTCGGGTCTCAGGGCCTCGGTCGAGCCGCTGGCGCGCATGGGCCTGGGCGCCGGCATCCCGGTCGTCATGCTGATGAGCTACCGCGGCGAGCTCGGCGAGAACAACTGGTGGGCCATCCCCCACGGCATCACCATGGAGCCGGTGCTGGACGCGTTGCGCATCCCCTACCGCGTGGTGCGCGACGAGGAAAAGATCGAACGGGCGATCGCCGACGCCTACTCCTGGTCTTACGCCTCCTATTACCATTCGGCGATCGCGCTCGGCGGCGAGGTGGTGCGATGAAACGCTTCGACTGCATGAAGGCGCTCGCTGCCCGGCTGAAGGACGAGCTGGTGATCCTGTCGCTCGGCGGCAGCGTCGACGAATGGTACAACGCCGCGCCGCATATGCGCGAGGCGAGCCTCTTCCAGCAGCAGCTCGGCTGCGTGACCCCCCAGGCCTTTGGGCTGGCGGCCGGCCTGCCGCACCGGCGCATCGTCTCGCTCGACACCGATGGCGGACTGCTCTTCAATCTCGGCATCCTCGCCACGCTCGGCAATGAGCAGCCGAAGAACCTGCTGGTCGTCGTCTGGGACAACGAGCAATATTTGTCGATCGGCGGCCCGCCGACCCACACTGCCTTCGGCCGGGTGGACCTCGCCGCGATCGCCCGTGGCGCCGGGGTCGAGGACGCCTATCTGGTGCGCACGCTCGACGAGTTCGACGCCCACTGCAAG
>NZ_RZSB01000485.1:0-4629 GCF_004023285.1 Mesorhizobium sp. M2A.F.Ca.ET.067.02.1.1 | reverse complement strand
CCTCCAACAACGTCAACCAGCCCGGCGGCCGCGCCAATATCGGCGGCCAGGAGCAGTCGGTGCGCACGCTCGCCAGCGCAACGACCGTCGAGGTGCTGGCCGATACCCGCATCGCGCTGAGCGGCGCCGGCGACGTCAAGCTGTCCGACCTCGGCACCGTCGTCGACAGCTGGGAAAAGCCGCGCCAGGCGGCCTATCTCGACGGCCGGCGGGTCGTCGCCTTCAATGTCTACAGATCGGTGGGCTCGAGCGAGATCGACGTGGTCAAGGCCGCCCGCGCCGCCATCGCCGACATGGGCGCCAAGACCAGGGCGGCAAAATTCACCGAAGTCACCTCCTCGTCAGGCTTCGTCCAGGAAAGCTACGACGCCGCCTTCGAAGCCTTGTGGCTCGGCGCCCTGCTCGCCATCGGCGTGGTCTGGCTGTTCCTGCGCGATATCAGGGCGACGCTGGTGTCGGCGGTGGCGATGCCGCTGTCGCTGATCCCGACCTTCGCGGTGATGGCGGCCTTCGACATCTCGCTCAACAACATCACCCTGCTGGCGCTGTCGCTGGTCGTCGGCATCCTTGTCGATGACGCCATCGTCGAGATCGAGAACATTGTGCGCCATATGCGCCAGACCGGCCTCAGCGCCTACCAGGCGGCGATCGAAGCGGCGGACGAGATCGGCCTCGCCGTGGTGGCGACCACCGCCACCATCGTCGCCGTGTTCCTGCCCGTCGCCTTCATGCCCGGCATTCCCGGCAAGTTCTTCTTCTCGTTCGCAGTCGCCGTCTGCGTTTCGGTGCTGTTCTCGCTCTTGATGGCGCGCATGCTTACCCCGCTGATGGGCGCCTATCTGGTGCGCGCCGGTGGCCATGACGAGGACGATACGCCTGCCTGGGTGCCGACTTATCTGTGGCTGCTGCGCAAGGCGCTCGATTACCGCTGGATCACATTGCTGGCCGGTATTGCCTTTTTCGCCGGTTCGATGCTGCTGGCGACCCAGCTGCCGACCGAGTTCATGGCGGCGGCCGACCGCGGTCGCTCGATGATCTCGGTCGAGCTGCAGCCCGGCTCCACCATCGAGCAGACCACGGCGGTGGTGCAGGACATCACCAGAGGACTGGAGAAGGAGCCGGCCGTTGACAGCGTGTTTGCGACCATTGGCACGGCTGCGTCTTCGGGCGGCGGACCTAACCAAAGCTCGAGCTCGGCCGAAGTGCGGACGGCGACCGTCACGGTCAACCTGAAGCCGCGCGCCGAGCGGACGATGAGCCAGCAGCAATTCGAGGCCGAGGCCTCGCCGAAGCTAAACGGCATTCCCGGCGCCCGCATGCAGTTCGGCGCCGACGGCTTCTCCGGCGCCAAGGTGTCGATCACGCTGGTCGGCGACGATGGCGAAGCCCTCGAAAAGGCCAGCGATGCACTGATCGACGCAATGAAATCGGTTCCCGGGCTGATCAATCCGACGTCGACCGCGGCCACCACCAAACCCGAGCTCATCGTACGCCCCGACAGCGCCAAGGCGGCCGAGCTTGGCGTCACGCCGACCGAGATCGCAGCGACGGTCAAGATCGCCACCATCGGCGACACCGACACCAGCCTGGCGAAATTCAATCTCGGCGACCGTCAGGTCTCGATCATCGTCACCGTGCCCGACGGCGCCATCGACGATCCGGCAAAGCTCGCCATGCTGCCGCTGACCGGCGCCAAGGGCGTGGTTCCGCTTGGCGCAGTCGCCGATATCGGCTTCAACGCCGGCCCAAACAGCATCACGCGTGTCGACAGAAGCCGCAGCGCCACGATCGAGGCCGATCTTTCCGGCCTGACGCTCGGCCAGGCGACCGAAGCCATCCGCGCCCTGCCCGCGATGCGCAACCTTCCGGCCAGCGTGCATGAACTGGCGCGCGGCGATGCCCAACGCATGCAGGAGCTTTTTTCCGGCTTCGCGACCGCAATCGCCGCGGGCATCATCCTGATGTACCTGACGCTGGTGTTGCTCTTCCGCAGCTTCGTGCAGCCGGTGACCATCCTGGTCGCGTTGCCGCTCTCGGTCGGCGGCGCGCTGGGCTTCCTGCTCATTACCGGCAAGGCGCTTGGCATCTCGCCGTTGATCGGCATACTCATGCTGATGGGCATCGCGGCCAAGAACTCGATCCTGCTTGTCGAATATGCCCTGGTCGCCGAGAAGGAGCACGGCATGAGCCGCTTCGAGGCACTGCTCGACGCCGCACGCAAGCGGGCCAGGCCCATCGTCATGACATCGATCGCCATGGGCGCCGGCATGCTGCCGATCGCGCTTGGCATCGGCGCCGACGCCGAGACGCGTGCGCCGATGGCGATCGCCGTGATCGGCGGGCTCATCTCCTCGACCGTACTCAGCCTCGTCTACGTGCCGGTCGTTTATACCTTCATGGACGACATCCAGCATTTCCTCGCCCGTCACCTCGGCAAGCTGTTGGTCGAACAGCCCGGCGCGGACGGCCGGGCGAGGACCACAACTCCAGGGAAAAATCCAGCCAATGCATACCCAACCTGATCGTTCTCCATCGCCGGCAAGGCTACGCCGCCTGTCTCCCTGGGCGGGATTCCTGTACGCCACGCTTCTGTTGGCAGCCTGCTCGCAGGAGAAGAGCCAGGTGCCGGCCGGCATGGGGGGTGCCGGCAGGCCCGAGGTCGGCGTCGTGACGCTGCATCCGCAATCGGTCGCGATCACCGCCGAGCTGCCGGGACGAACGGCCGCCTCGCTCATCGCCGAGGTGCGCCCGCAGGTCGACGGCATCATCCGACAGCGGCTGTTCCAGGAAGGCGCGGAGGTGGTGGCGGGGCAGCCGCTCTACCTCATCGACCCGGCGAGCTATCAGGCCGCCTATGACAGCGCCGTCGCGACGCAGCAGAAGGCTGAAGCCGCCGTGCCCACCGCCCAGGCCAAGTTCGACCGCTATGCCGGGCTGCTGAAGCAGAACGTCGTCTCGAAGCAGGATTACGATGATGCCGCCGCGACGCTGGCGCAGGCGCAGGCCGACGTCGCAGCGGCCAAGGCCAGCGTCGAAACCGCGAAGATCAGCCTTGACCGCACCTCGATCACCGCGCCGATCGCCGGCCGCATCGACAAATCGACATTGACGCCGGGAGCATTGGTCACGGCCAACCAGGAAACGGTGCTGACCACCATTCGCTCGCTCGATCCGATCAATGTCGACGTCACGCAGTCCAGCACCAACCTGCTCAATCTGCGACAGGCGATCAACGAAGGCCGGCTGAAGTTCAGCGGGACCAATGTCAGCGTCAAGCTGAAGCTCGACAACGGCACCATCTACGCGCAGAACGGCAAGCTGGAGTTCGCCGGCGCCAATGTCGACCAGTCGACCGGCACCTTCGCGCTCAGAGCCCAGTTTCCCAATCCCGACCGGCTGCTCTTGCCTGGCATGTATGTGCGCGCCATCGTCGAGGAAGGCGTCGCCCAAAACAGCTTCCTGGTGCCGCAGCGCGGCGTCACCCGCGACCCCAAGGGCCAGGCGACGGCCATGGTCGTCAATGCCCAGGGCAAGGTCGAGCAGCGCGTGCTCAGCGTGCGCAACAGCGTCGGCAACAATTGGCTGGTGGATTCCGGCGTCGGCGACGGCGACCGCGTCATCGTCGAGGGCCTGCAGCTGGCGCGCGCCGGCGGCGACGCGACAGCGGTCGAAGTGACGATCGACGAAACGACCGGCGAGATCAAGGACCGCGAGCAGAGCTCCGCCTCGGCCACCGCCGCCGGCGGCAATGCCGCCGGTGCCGCCAAGCAGCCGGCCTCTGGCGCAACCGGGAACTGAAGCGATGTCGGGATTCTTCATCAACCGGCCGATCTTCGCCTGGGTGATCGCCATCGTGATCATGCTGGGCGGCCTCTTGGCGCTGCAGTCGCTACCGATCTCGCAATACCCGCAGATCGCCCCAACCACGGTCAACATCAGCGCCAGCTATCCCGGCGCCGATGCCCAGACCGTCGAGAACTCGGTGACCAAGGTCATCGAGCAGGGCATGACCGGCATCGACAACCTCGATTACATGACGGCGACGTCGACCTCGACCGGACAGGCCTCGATCACGCTGACCTTCACCAGCGGCGCCAACGCGGACACCGCCCAGGTGCAGACGCAGAACAAGCTGCAGCTCGTGCAGTCGCAGCTGCCGCAGGTCGTCCAGAACAACGGCATCACCGTCTCCAAATCCTCGACCGGCTTCCTGATGGTCATCGGCTTCGTCTCCAGCGACGGCAAGATGAACTCGACCGACCTCGCGGACTATGTCGACTCAACGATCAACGACACGCTGAAGCGCGTCGAAGGTGTCGGCTCGACGCAGCTTTTCGGCTCCGGCTATGCCATGCGCATCTGGCTCGACCCGGACAAACTAGCGCAATATTCGCTGATGCCGAGCGATGTCGCCGCGGCCGTCGAGGCGCAGAACACGCAGGTCTCGGCCGGCCAGCTCGGCGGGTTGCCGGCGCGCAAGGGCCAACAGCTCAACGCCACCGTCACGGCGAAGAGCCGGCTGCAGACCGCCGAGCAGTTCCGCAACATCATCCTGAAGAGCAATACCGACGGCTCGCTGGTGCGGCTGAACGATGTCGCCAAGGTCGAGATCGGCGCCGAAAGCTACAC
>NZ_RZSB01000484.1:0-4630 GCF_004023285.1 Mesorhizobium sp. M2A.F.Ca.ET.067.02.1.1 | reverse complement strand
GCCATCGACGATTTCGATGATCCCGGCGGCGCCGATCACGCTCGGCGTGAAAGCAGCGCGAAGACCGATTTTGCGATGCGTCCACCGGACATGGGCGCCGGGAACCGGGACCGTGATCGCTTCGATGATCTCGCCGCCGGGCTCCTGACGCAGCCATTCGGAAAGCGGCAAGGTCCGGCGTCCCACCACGGAGGAGCTTTCGACACGGGCGTCGAGCGCTAGCAGGGCAGGGAGCAGGCAGCCGGTCCGGCCGGCAACGTTGCCGCCGACCGTCGCCAGATTGCGGACCGCCGGGCCCGCGGTCGCGCGGATTGCCGCGGCGAGCAATGGCAGCTCTTCGCGCACGGTCGCGTCACGCTCCAGGGCGCCCAGCGTCGTGAGCGCGCCGATCCGGAACTCGTTGCCGGCAGGGACAATCCCCTTCAATCCGCCGATCTGGCCGATGTCGACGAGGCTGCGCGGCTTCGGGAGGCCTTTCGCCCACTCCAATTGGAGCGCGGTTCCGCCGGCGACCAGTCTCGCATCGCCGCCGGCAAGCATGGCCAGCGCGTCGGCGATCGATGCCGGGTGAAGCACCTGCACGGTCAGTGCGCTCCCGTCGTTCCGAACCGCAGGCCCTTCTCCTTGAGCCAGCGACGATAGGCGACGGAAGAGCCGTCCGCCCGCGTCGGGATCTCCAGGCGCGGTTCGAGCGGCAGCAGGAGGGGACGCTGGTTCTCGACTATGATCCGGTCCTGCAGGAAGATCACCTGCTCGAAATTGAGCAGCGCCGTGTCGGTCGAGGTCGCGTCGACGAGATACATGACCGGCTGCGCGCGGCAGAGGTCCTCCTCGATCGGCTGGATGAAAAGGGCGATGGCATCGAGGCGGTCCGGCGCGCTGGGGCAGACGCGGTAGAGCATCACCACGAAGGGGCTTGGCACGCGGTAGGTGAGGTGCACGAAGTCGCCTGAACTTTCCGTCGCCGCGATGCGCGGCTGGAAGAAGGTGCAGTTGGTGGCCCAGACCTCGTCCACGTCGCGGCGGATCTCGCTCAGATAGCGCGGCACCTCGGTGTGCGGCTCCGACCCGAGTATGTCGGTGTGCACGAAGGGGAAGTGCGCCATGTCGAGGAAATTCTCCACGACGCGCAGGCCGGAGGCGCGCATCCTGACCCAGCCGCAGGGCACGAAGCGGCGGTCCGCCTCATGGCTTTCGGCGATGTCGAAGATGTCCTTGTTGGGCCGGCCGAGCGTCGTCCAAATGCAGCCGTAGCGCTCCTGCGCAGGCAGAGCGTGGCTTCTTCCGCCGTCGTTCAAGATTTCACGGATGACCGGCGCTCCGGCCTCGTCGCGGCAGAGCTCGATGTCCTGGCCGAGCAGGCGTGTCACGACCGGAGCTTGTCCGAGTTCCGCGGCGGTCGCCACCGCGTACCATTCGTCGAGCGCCGCCCTGTCGGTCGTCTTCATGGCTCCGCTCCGTTCAGTCGGTCCATTGCCGGATGCCGTCGGCATTCTCGGCGAGGAAGGCCGCGCGCCGGGCAAAGAGGCCGGGCGCTACCTTACGGACCTCCGCGATGATCTCACCCAGATCGGCGGTCTTGAGCTCGCCATCCTCGACGACGATCTGGCCGTCGATCATCGTCATTGCCACGTCGCTGCCGCGCACGGCATGAACCAGATTGTGCTGCAGGTTGAAGTAGGGGCCTTCGCCGTAGAGGGGCGTCATGCGCGGCGTGTCGGTGCGGACCGCGATGATGTCGGCGCGTTTGCCGGGCTCGATCGAGCCGATCTCGGCGTCGAGCCCGATCGCCTTGGCCCCGGTGATCGTCGCCATGCGCAGCACCTGCCAGCTGTCCATGGCGGCGGCGTCGAGATCCTTGAGCTTGCCAAGCAGGGAGGCGACCTTCATCTCCTCGAACATGTCGAAATTGTTGTTCTCCTTCTCGCCGTCCGTGCCGATGCCGACCGCAACGCCGGCGGCCAGCATCTCGCCGACCAGCGCGATGCCGCTGGCGAGCTTCATGTTGGAGACCGGGTTGTGCGCGACCGACACGCGGCGCTTCGCGATGAATTCGATCTCGGCGGAATCGAGCCACACGCCATGCGCGATCATGGCGAGCGGTGTTTCGAAGAAGCCGAGATCGTCTAGCACGTACATCGGCCGCTTGCCGTAGCGTCTCTCGAATTCGGCGAGCTCGATCTGGGCTTCGCTGCAATGGGTGTGGAAGCCTGTGCCGTGCTTCTTCGCCAGCTCCACGGCGCGGCGCTGCCCAGCCTCATCGGCATAGAAGAGATGCTCGAGACCGACCCATACGTTGACGCGGCCGCCGGCCTTGCGATGCCACGTCTCGATCATCGCCTCGTTCATGTCGAGCGTGTCGAAATAGTTGTAGTCCGGATGCTCGCCGACATAGGGCACGGCGACGAGCCGGTTCCCGATCGCTTCCGCCGCCTTGGCGCTGCCCTCCATGAAGCGCCACATATCGACGACCGTGGTCGTGCCGCCGAGCACGGATTCGGCGTAGCACAGCCATGAGGCGGCTTCCGCCTCGTGCGGCTGCAGCACCCTGTGCATCGGGTTGATGTGCAGCGTCAGCCAATCCCAGACCGGCAGATGCTCCGCCGTGCCGCGCAGGAAGCCGGAATGGGCGTGCGCGTTGACGATGCCGGGCATCAGCACGCTGTCGGCGATTTTTTTCACCGGCGCCGACGGGTTGTCGGCCGCGATCTCCCGCAGCTTGCCGACCGCGGCGATGCGGCCGTCCTCGATCAGCAAGGCGCCGTCGGCGATGACGCTGTTGGTTGCGTCCATGGTGAGCAGATGGTCGCCTGCCAGGATCATGCTTTCAGTCACTACGTTCCCCTCATCCGTTCGTCCCTCGTCCCGCAGCCAGGCAAGTTTCGGGCCGCCTGCAAGATGAAGTCGGCCGCGCGTTCCCCAATCATCGTTGCCGGCGCATGGGTGTTGCAGCTCGGTATGATCGGGATCACCGACGCATCGGCGACGGTCAGTCCGCCGATGCCGCGCACCGCGAGGCGGCTGTCGACCACGGCCTCGTCGTCCTCGCCCATGCGGCAGGTGCCGCAGGTGTGGAAGAAGGTCGAGCAGGCGTCGCGGACGAAGGCAACCGTCTCCTTTCGCGAGAGCCGCCGGTCGGGCGCGGCGAAGCCGGCGAAAACATGCGCGTTGGCGCGGGCGGCCGCCATCTCGATGACGGCCTCGACCGCCGTGACCATCGCCTCCAGATCCTCGGGCTCGGCGAGGAAGTTGGGCTGGATCTCCAGCGCGCCGCCTGGCCGGGCTTCCAGCAGCCGCAGATGGCCGACGCTCTTCGAGCGCATCACGCCCGCGCCGAAGGAGAATACGTCGCCCGAAATCTCATAGCGGGCGCGGATCGCCGGCTCGGCGCTGTTGCCCTGCACCGGGAAGGCGTGGAGGTCGGCCTGCGGCAGGTCCGGCCGCGATCTCCAGTTCACCATCGAGCCGCCGCCATTGCCGGTCACCGGACCGAGCGGCCGTTTCGCCCGGAAGACGCAGGCCTGGGCCAGCGGATGATCCTGGAGGTTGCGGCCGACGCCGGGAAGCGCGTGAACGGTCGGGATGCCGAGCCGGCCGAGCTCGGCCGGGTCGCCGATGCCGGCGAGCATCAGCAGGCGCGGCGTGTCGATGGCACCCAGCGCCAGCACGACCTGTTCTTGCGCGCGGGTCTCCCGCTCCGCGCCGCCGACGAGATGGCGCACGCCCGCGCACCGGCCGTCCTCCACCGCCAGACTGACCGCCAGCGATTCGGTCAGGACGGTGAGGCGCGGATGGTCGAGGATCGGCAGCAGGTAGCCCTGCACGGCGCTCCAGCGCCGGCCGCCGGCGATGTTGAAGTTGGCGGGGGCGGCGCCCTCGTTGTCGGGACCGTTGGGATCGTCGATGACCGGGATGCCCAGTTCCGCCGCGCCGTCGATGAGCGCCTGCGCCACGGGATGCATTTCGGCCGCGCGCTCGATGCGCAGCGGTCCGCCCGCGCCGCGCCATTGGCTGGTGCCGTCCTGCCAGTCCTCGCAGCGACGGAAGTAGGGCAGGCAGTCGGCGAAGCTCCAGCCCTTCGCGCCGGCGTCTTCCCAGGCATCGTAGTCGCGCGGGTGGCCGCGATACCACATCATCGCATTGATGGCGCTGGAGCCGCCCAGCACCTTGCCGCGCGGGATGCCGATGGTGCGGCCGTTGACGGGCGGGGCGGGCGCGTAGTCGTAGCCCCAGTCATAGGCGCCGCGCCCGAGCGGCACCCATTGCGCCGGATCGTCGATCTCGGCGATGCCGATGCCGGCCGGCCCCGCCTCGATCAGCAGCACCTCGGCGCCTGCGTCCACCAGCCGCCGCGTCACCGCTGCGCCGCCGGAGCCCGCGCCGACCACGATGACGTCGTAGGAAGGTTTGAGCGGCCTGGCGGGAATGGCGGGGGCGGAGGCGATCATGGGCCGACTTCAGTTGTGCTCGCTCGGACCCATGATGGTTATGCCTTCGGTCGCCTCGACGTGGCGCACGAAGATGTATTTGTCCTCGCGGCCGTCGCTGTGCTTGCGCCTGATGTCGGGCTGCACCGTGCCCGACACCTTGGCGACGACGATGTACGGCTTCCCGGCGGCCAATCCAGCCT
>NZ_RZSB01000483.1:0-4674 GCF_004023285.1 Mesorhizobium sp. M2A.F.Ca.ET.067.02.1.1 | reverse complement strand
CCAGTGCTTGACGCGGTCGGCGTCGACCTTGACGCGCTCGCCGTCCTTCGGCAGCAGCGGGTTCCAGGAACCCAGCGACTCGATGAAACGGCCGTCGCGCGGCGAGCGGGCGTCGGCAACGACGACGTGGTAGTAAGGACGCTTCTTCGAGCCCGCACGGGCCAGTCTGATCTTCAGTGCCATTCTTTATCTCCTAAAAGCTCTGATTTCGTTTGATGTGGTTTGCGGCAGTGTCTTTTTGTTTGTGCATGCCGTTATCCCAAAACCGCTAAGCACTTTTGGGCGGCATTCACTGGTTAGCCGGCTTTGGCAGCGCCGTTGGAAGCGGCGATCTGTTCGTGGTGGCGGATCACTTCACGGACGACGAAGTTCAGGAACTTCTCCGCGAAATCCGGGTCGAGATTAGCATCCTTCGCCAGCTGACGAAGGCGGGCGATCTGCTGCTGCTCGCGCGCCGGGTCGGCCGGCGGCAGGCCATGCTCGGCCTTCAGAACGCCGACCGCCTTGGTGCAGCGGAAGCGTTCGGCCAGCATATGGATGAGGGCGGCGTCGATGTTGTCGATCGAGGCTCGGTAGCCGGCCAGGATGGCGCGTGCGTCGGCCATGTCTTTCTCCTCGTTCATCGCCTCCTCACTTCTTCTTACCGAGGCCAGGGAGCCCGCCACCGCCCAGGCCGGGGAGACCCGGAAGCTTCATGCCGCCTGGCAGGCCCGGCAGTCCGCCACCGGGAAGTCCACCGGGCAAGCCGCCCGGCAGGCCCTTGCCGAGGCCGGCGGCCTGCGCCTGCTTCTGCAAAGCCTCCAGCTGCTTCGGGTCCATCTTGGAGAGGTCGGGCATGCCGCCGCCAGGCATCATGCCGCCAAGCCCCATCTTCGAGGCAAGGCCACCCATCATGCCGCGCATCAGGCCGCCGCCTTTGCCCTTGCCGCCCATCGCCTTCATCATGTCGGCCATGCCGCGATGCATTTTCAAGAGCTTGTTGATCTCGGCCGCGTCGGTGCCGGAGCCGGCGGCGATGCGCTTCTTGCGCGAGTGCTTGAGGATATCGGGGTTGGCGCGCTCGGCCTTGGTCATCGAGGAGATGATGGCGAGCTGGCGGCCGAACATCTTGTCGTCGAGGCCGGCGGCGGCGAGCTGGTCCTTCATCTTGCCCATGCCTGGCATCATGCCCATGATGCCGCCCATCCCGCCCATCTTCGACATCTGCTGAAGCTGCTGGGCGAGGTCGTTCAGGTCGAACTTGCCCGACTGCATCTTCTTGGCCATCGCCGCCGCCTGCTCGGCGTCGATGGTCTCGGCAGCCTTCTCGACGAGCGAGACGATGTCGCCCATGCCGAGGATGCGGTCGGCGATGCGCTTGGGATGGAATTCCTCCAGCCCGTCCATCTTTTCGCCGGTGCCGATGAGCTTGATCGGCTTGCCGGTGACGGCGCGCATCGAGAGCGCGGCGCCGCCGCGGCCGTCGCCGTCCATGCGGGTCAACACCAGGCCGGTGATGCCGACGCGCTCGTCGAAGCTCTTCGCCAGGTTGACGGCGTCCTGGCCGGTCAGCGAATCGGCGACCAGCAGGATCTCGTGCGGGCTCGACACCTTCTTGATGTCGGCCATCTCGACCATCAGCGGCTCGTCGATATGGGTGCGGCCGGCGGTGTCGAGGATGACCACGTCATGGCCGCCGAGCTTGGCCGCCTGCACGGCGCGCTTGGCGATGTCGACCGGGCTCTGGCCGGCGATGATCGGCAGCGTCGCGACCTTGGTCTGCTCGCCGAGCTGGCGCAGCTGCTCTTGCGCTGCGGGCCGCCGCGTGTCGAGCGAGGCCATCAGGACTTTCTTGTTCTGGCGCTCGGTCAGCCGCTTGGCGATCTTGGCCGAGGTCGTCGTCTTGCCGGAGCCCTGCAGGCCGACCATCATGACGACGACGGGCGCCGGCGCGTTGAGGTCGATGGCGACGCCTTCGGCGCCCAGCATCTCGACCAGCTCGTCATGGACGATCTTGACGACCATCTGTCCGGGCTTGATCGACTTCAGCACCGCGGCGCCGACCGCCTTCTCGCGCACCTTGTCGGTGAAGGAGCGAACCACTTCCAGCGCGACGTCGGCCTCGAGCAGCGCACGGCGCACCTCGCGCAGCGCCGCCGAGACATCCGCCTCGGACAGCGCGCCGCGACCGGTCAGGCCGTTCAGGATCGAACCAAGGCGTTCCTGGAGTGATTCAAACATTCTTTTCCCTTTTCCCTGGCACTGTGGATGCCCGAGAGGTAGTGCGTTCGCGCCGGGTCGCCAAGCAAAAGCGCAAAGCCAAAAAGCACCCGGGGGCGCATCGCGCTGCCGGGTGTTGGCCTCCAGGATCTCTTTACAGCTCTTGCCTCAAAGAGGCTTCGGCGTCCTGGTCGGCTTTCGCGAAAGAAACTCGTCGCGGAAATTCAGCGGCTCTAGACAGGAAATCGGCCGCGGAGTCAAGTGTTGGGCCTAAACCTAGTGGCACTGCACAGGGATTTTGAAAGGTTGCCGTTTGTCTTGGTGCAAGATCTTCCGTTCATTTCAGTGAAATCAGCGCAAACGCCGGAGATTGGCTGAAGCCGCCCCAACCTCGTCATTCTATGGCGGAGCAAGGAGCGAAGCGACGCGGCGCAGACCATAGAATCCATTCCGTGACTTGGAAGCGCAGCCGCGGTGCAGAATTCTGCTCCGTTGCACGCCTTGGCGAAGGTAACGGCATGGATTCCAGGGTCTTCGCGACGGAGCTTCGCTCCTGCTCCGCCCTGGAATGACGATCGCGATGGGCGTTTCGGCCAATGTCCAAGCATGCCACCTGCCGACAGAAACAGAGCCGATCGGTCAAAATCCCTGTGCAGTGCCACTAGGCCAAAACGCCGCGATTTGGGATCGCTCAACCGAGGCTTTCCCTGTTCGCCCCGACCCGCAGCGGCGAGCGCCGGTGCACAAGCAAAAGCATCGTCAAAAGCGTGCTGACGATACCGATCGCGGCGATCAGCACGGCGTCCCAGTTCGTCCAGCCGGGGCCTTCGAGCGGCTTGGCGTTGAGCAGGGCGAAGCCATTATAGCCCTCCTGGTGCGAGATCAGCAGGAAGCCGGTGAGGTTGTTGCCGAGATGGGCACCGAAACCAGCGCCGAGATTGCCGGTGACATAGACAAGCAGCGTGAGCAGCAGGGCGAAGGCGCCGATCGAGACCAGGACGCAGGCATTGATGGCAAAAGTCGAGGCCGAGTTCCAGTGCAGCGAGGTGAACAGCAGGCCCGGCAGCAGCGCCCAGATCCACGGGCTCCGGAAGCGATAGGCGAGGCCGCGCAGCAGGTAGCCGCGAAACAGCATTTCCTCCGACGAGGTCTGCAGGAAGGCCAGCAGCACGATCGGGATCAGGAAGAGCAGCCAGGACGAAAAGGCGATCGGTCCGCGCGTGATTTCCGGCTGCAGCCAATAGAGCAGCACTTCGGAGAAGAGCGAGGTGATCAGCACTGCGACCAGCCCCTTGAGGAAATCGCCGCCGGCGATGCGGCGGCTGGCGCCGAACAGCGCGGACAGCGGCTCGCCGTGAACGAAGCGCATCGCCACCCACAAGCCGATCCAGATGCCGGCAAAAGAGGTCAGGGCGCTCAAGATGCCGACGGGCGAGGCCAAGAAATCCTGCATGTACCGCCCGGTCGAGGGTCCGGGCAGGCGCCAGACGATGTAGATATAGGTGCCGGCAAAGAGCACCAGAGCCGTCATCGCCATCCAGAAGGCGATGATGATCGGCGACCCGAAGAACAGGCGCAGCAAAGTGGTCTTTTCGTTCGGCGAGCGGCGATAGCCCTCGAAGGCGGCATTCTCGATGGTCACGCGGCTCCCCTGCCGAAGGCTTCGGTCGCATGATGTATGGCGATCAGTGGTTACCGTGCGATTACGCCATCAGTTTTCCGGGTTGAATGGGTCGCTTCAAGCACCACGGCGGGGATGTCACGGTCGAAGACGAGCTGGACGCCTGCCTGTCGCGATCCATGCCGTTACATCTGAGCGATGTTGCGGTGCAGAACAGCCTCTCTTCTGCACCGTCTTCATTCTTCGCGCGAGGTCACGGAATGGATCCTCGGGTCTGCGCGCCGCTTCGCGTCGCTCAGTCCGTGGATGACGAAGTTTGGGCGCTTCGGCCAATACCGAACCTATGTCGCGATGCGACAACCGCTGCCGGCACAAACAGCGGCCGCCATCGCTGGCGGCCGCTGTTGCCCATCACTGTCCGGCGATCAGCGCATCACATAGACGATACGCCTCGTGCCCGGATCGACCAGCGCCGGCTGGTTGTTCACATAAACGTAGCGATACCGGTAATCGGGGATCTCGCGCAGCTCGACCGTGTCGGGCAGCGTCGCGCCGGTCACCACCTCGCCGTCGAGATAAACCGGATCGACCCGGTGCTCGGTGACATAGGTTCCAACCTCGGCCGGCGGTCTGCCGATCGACTCGATGGCGTCATCATTGGAGACGATGGCGCCGGTGTAGGTGTCCCTGGTGTAGACGTCATCGGTCGGCGGCGCCACGACGGCGATATCGGCATTGGCCGGGCGACGGGTGACGACAACGCGGCTGCCGCCGAAGTCGGCCGTCACATAGTCGGAATAGACCCAACCCTTGCCGCCGGCTTCGGCGATGGTGCACCATTTGCTGCCTTCGAT